>JARFQZ010000162.1 GCA_029287515.1 Lysobacterales bacterium | reverse complement strand
AAAGTGTTCACCGCCGTGGGGGCGCTTCACCTGCCCGGTGAACAGGGCCTTATCCGCTTGCTGCAGAACCAGGGTTACGAACTGGCCCCATTGCCCTTGCCGCTTATCGACGCAGTGCCGGAGTCAGGCCTGCAATCACGGCAATAACGAAAAAACCGATTCCCCAGGCCGGTTCCAGGAAAAACACGGTCAGGCCGAGTACGGCGAATAGCAGGGCCGCTGCAATTCCGTCTCCAATGCGGTCGGTGATGTAACTGTCCCGTCCGGTCAATTTGAGCAGCAAGTGGTCCATGCTTATTTTTCCGCCGCCGTGGAAGATCAATGGCAACAGGATGACCACGAACAGAAGGGGCAATTTATAGTTGCCAGATTCGTCGGCGTTGATGACGTATCCCTTCCAGAGCTCCGCCAGTGAACCCCACTCCGCCGGCCAGTGCACGGCGGCGGTCGCAACGACCGTAATGACCAGAAGTGAAACAGCTGCAAACCGTGTGAATAACCCCAGCAGGATAAGGACCGCAAAGAATAGCTCGCCCCACGTGGAAACCAGCCAGTTAAGCTCTGTAGGGGCCATGTTGAACGGCCAGGGAAAACCTTTCTGCCAGTCAGCCCAGGGGATGTCACCGAACCAGTTCGAGCCGTTCAGTTTCTTGATGCCGGCCTCCCAGAACTCCCAGAACATGATCAGTCGTAATGCCAGCGGCCACAGGTAGTCTCCCGAAGAACGCAGGCGGGCAGTCAGGTTGTCGTACAGATCGAACATGGGGATTAGCTCCTGGTTCCCAGCAATATTTCTTTTTGTTTCAGTTCGAGCAGCAAGCTGCGCCCTGCAGCAATGACCCGGTCGGTATCAGAATGATTCAGTTGATCCGCGATCTGGCTCAGCACTTCCAGACCGGTGGCCTCCCGGTTATCTTTCAGCAGATCAATCAAGGTCCTGCTGACCAGGTTGAGCTTCATGAATTTTACGGCTCCGCTGCGGTTGCGGTACACGAGGATATGGCTTGGTTCATCCGGTGGTTCAGAGGGTTGAAATTCAGGTTTGATCTGGTGCACGGGAAACCGGTAACTGAGCGGCCAGGCCAGCGGAGAAAGCACCGGAATGCCTTCCAGGACGTCACCCTGAGGGTTTGCATCGCAGTCTTCGAGGTCACGCTCGTCCAGCGACAACGCCAGTTCGACCCACTCATAATGTGCAAGCTCGAGCAGGAATGCCGGATCGCCTTCCCTGTATTCACGGCCGTCCTGCAGGTAGCGCAGGAATTCCTTGGCCACCTCGGGAAACAAAGGTGTCTGGCACCGGTGTTCTGAATAGAAATCCCTGACCAGCCGCCGCCAGTCTTCTGTGTCGTACAAGGTCCGCAGAACCGGGAAATTACTGCTCAACAGGGATTGGATGTTGTTGAAAAACAGGTCCCGATAGATTTTCATCCGCCGGTCTTCTATATCACCCGGGGCATCAAAGGCATCCGGATTCCTTATGTGCGATGCAAACGCCGTTTGCATCTTTGCCAGGCCTTCAGGCCTGTTTGCGACCGGGTGCTTTTTCCTGGGTGGGACTGTCATTGATCTGGTATTTTTCCTGCAGTGCGGTGATTTGATGGACTTCGGTCATCAGCTCTTCCACGGGCGGAATGTTGAAATCCCTTTCCAGCAGTGTCGGGAATACTCCAAACACCCGGTAGGCTTCTTCGAGGATGTCCCAAACCCCTGGGATCACGTCGGCGCCATGGGTATCCACAATAAGGTCCTCGGCCTCGTTGTAGTGCCCCGCGATGTGGCCGTATGCTATCCGGTGACCAGGCAGGCTCTTCAGAAAGTCCCGGGCGTCGTAACGGTGATTGATGCTGTTGACGTAAATGTTGTTGACGTCCAGCAGCAGGTCGCAGTCAGCCTGGTCCAGGACGGCATTGATGAATTCAATTTCGTCCATTTCCGCACCGGGGGCGGCGTAGTAAGACACATTTTCCAGGGCAATTCGCCGTTCCAGTATGTCCTGGACCCGGCGCACTCGATCGACCACGTAATCGACAGCTTCCGCCGTGAACGGTATGGGCATCAGATCATACAGGTGGCCATCATCCGTGCAGTAACTGAGATGCTCGCTGTAGCAGCGGATCTCATGCTCGTCGAGAAACTGTTTCAGCCGGTGGAGGAAGGTTTCGTCCAGTGGCGAAGGCCCGCCGATCGAAAGGGAAAGCCCGTGGCACACGAACGGCACCGCACGGGTAAACTCACGGAGTGCTTTTCCATACCGGCCTCCGACGCCCATCCAGTTTTCGGGGGCCACTTCCATGAAGTCAACGGCGTCCAGGCCGTGAGACCGAAGCGGGCCCAACAGGGCCCGCCTTAGTCCGAGTCCTGCACCTTTAACAGGAAAGGCGCGGATGTTCACCGGAAGTTACCCATAGGGATAAATGCTGGCATTTGGAGTCAGTCCTTGTCGCCTCCGCACTTGCCTTCGCCGCACTTGCCTTCCTCGGCTTTCTCGCCGCCGCACTTGCCTTCCTCGGCCTTTTCGCCGCCGCACTTGCCTTCGCCGCATTTGCCTTCTTCAGCTTTTTCGCCGCCGCACTTACCTTCGCCGCATTTGCCTTCTTCAGCTTTTTCGCCGCCGCACTTGCCTTCGCCGCACTTGCCTTCCTCGCCCTTATGTTCGCCAGCCAGCATGTAGCCTTCGTCGAGGTCAGTAGCTTCGAACGGATTGTCTGCAGCGACGGCAGAAGTGGATACGGCCATTGAAGAAACGAATGCCACGCCTACAGCAGCAGCAACAGGTTTGGTGATGATGGATTTTTCAGCCATTGTAAAGAACCTCCAAGGTTTCGTTTAACCGGGCCCGGAGGCCCTTAGCGTTTGATTAACGTCTGTTTGAGTAATGTTTCCGGAAATCAACATGACTCGGGGCAGATGACCGGAAACGGCCCCGGATTATTACACTTCAGTCTTCAATTTAAAACTGCAAAGATCCGCGACGATACATTCGGGGCAGTTCGGCTTGCGGGCTTTACATGTATATCGGCCATGCAGAATGAGCCAGTGATGGGCATCTTTCCTGTATTCTTCCGGCACCACTTTCAGCAGTTTCAATTCCACCTGTAAAGGCGTTTTCCCGGGAGCCAGGCTGGTCCTGTTCGAGACCCGGAATATGTGGGTATCGACGGCAATGGTCGGCTCGCCAAACGCGGTGTTGAGCACGACATTGGCGGTCTTCCGACCCACCCCTGGCAGGGCTTCGAGTGATTTCCGGTCCCTTGGTACTTCGCCCCCGTGTTGGGCGGTCAGGATATGGCAGGTCTTGATGATGTTTTCCGCTTTCGAGTTGAACAGACCGATGGTCCTGATAAACGGCTTCAGACCTTCCACACCCAGATTAGCTATTTTTTCAGGTGTATTCGCTACCGGATAAAGCTTCTGCGTCGCTTTATTGACACTGACGTCGGTCGCCTGCGCCGAGAGGATGACTGCGATCAGTAATTCAAAGGGGGATGTGTATTCAAGTTCCGTGGTTGGCTCCGGCATGACCGATTGCAACCGGCGAAAGAATTCCTGGCGGTCAGCGACTTTCATCCAGTTGCAGCCTTTGATAGTGGAGCCTTGTTTCTTTCGGGTGACTTGCTCTGCTGTCCTGCCAGGCGGGAGTCTAGCCAGTTTCTCCCGGCGATCAGCAGGCCGAGCGCGATAAAGGCGCCCGGGGGAAGTAGCGCGAGTAAAAATCCCGGGTGATCCGGTATCAGGGTCAATTGCATCGATTCCCCCCAGTCTCCAAACATCAGGCTGGCCTGTCTCAGCAAGGTGCCGTAGCCGGCAATTTCACGGAATGCGCCCAGCGCCACCAATGCGAGCAGGAAGCCGAGGCCGGTAGCCAGGCCGTCTATTGCAGATGGAAGGGCCGCATTGCGGGAGGCAAAGGCTTCCGCCCGCCCTATGATCGCGCAGTTGGTCACAATCAATGGAATAAAGATGCCCAGGATTCTATAGAGGTCATGGAACCAGGCCTGCATCAGCAGTTGGATGACGGTCACGACCGACGCGATAATCAACACGAAGGCAGGAATTCGGATTTCCGGCCTGAGAATCCGGCGGCTCAGCGAAACGGCCAGGTTCGAACAGACCAGCGTCAGGGTCGTTGCAAGGCCCAGGCCGATCGCATTGATCACGGTCGCGCTGACCGCTAGCAGGGGACACAAACCCAGCAACACCACCAGGCCGGTATTTTGCTGCCAGATGCCATCCGCGATGATCTGCCGGTAACTCAAGGTGCTGAACTCCGTGACGGGTCGGCCGCCGCCTCGAACAGGAACTGCCGGTTTGTTTCGAAATATTCCAGGGCAAGCCTTACTGCGTCTACCACTGCCCGGGGTGTAATGGTCGCTCCGGTAAACTGGTCAAAGGATCCTCCGTCCCGCTTCACGGTCCATAGGGCAGGCTCAGGTCTTTTCAAAGATTTACCTTCAAAACTATTGATCCAATTGCTTTTTTCAACTTCAATCGCGTCACCCAGGCCGGGTGTCTCTTTATGAGAAATGACCCGTACGCCTCTCAAGGTGCCATCGAAATTGATTCCTGCAAGCAAGGATATATTACCGTTATAGCCGTTCACCGCATTGAATTTGAGTACGACGGCCACCGGCTGCTTATTCAGCCTCGCCCGGTAAGCAGTCACAAGCTGCCCTTTCGGAAAATGATCGTCATCGTTGAAAACAATCCTGTCTTCCAGCAGTGAGTTATCGTATTCCCTGGGAATGATCTGGCCGAGTTGCTCCAGAATCACCCTTCGCTCCTGGGCGGCGATACGGTCAGCGGTCAGGGTATCGACGCCCGTCAACAGGGAAGTCCCGATAACGGCCACGAGCCCGAGGGCGGCTGCGCTTTTCAGGATGCTCCTCATTGCCCGAAAATCCTCGGGCGGGTGTACCGGTCAATCAGGGGCGCCGCCATGTTCATCAGGAGTACGGCAAACGCGACGCCATCCGGGTAACCGCCCCATCGCCTGATGACCAGCGTGATGATACCCACACCTGCTCCGAACACCAGGCGGCCACGGTTGCTGGTGCAGCCGCTGACCGGGTCTGTCGCGATAAAAAAAGCACCAACGATCAGCGCGCCCGAGAATACATGTTGCAGCGGCGCCGGATTGTTGCCCGGATCGGCCAGCCAGGCCGCCGTACCCAGGATCAGCACGCTGCCGATCATTGCGGCCGGAACATGCCAGTTGATGATGCGGCGCCACAACAGCCAGACACCACCCAGTGCGTACCAGTTGGCTATCCATTCCCAGCCCAGGCCGCCAAAATCACCGAATACAGGGGATTGGCGGGCTTCGGAGATCATTTGTCCGGACGCGATGCCGGTTCTCAACGTGTCCAGGGGCGTCGCCTGGGTGATGGCGTCCCAGCTGAGCGGGGAGGGCGGATTTCCGGTGAATATCGTTACCATCGTGTCCAACAGGCCGAGGCTGTCCTGTGCAATCGACAGCGGCGGCAGCCATGCAGTCATGGCCTGTGGAAAACTGATCAGCACAACAACATAGCCCACCATGGCCGGATTGAACATGTTGTAACCGAGTCCGCCATACAGGTGTTTGGCGATCACGATGGCGAACAACATGCCGAACAGGGCGATCCACCAGGGCGCCAGGGGCGGTACGCAAAGCGCAAACAGGACAGCTGTCAGTACGGCGCTGAAATCACCAAGGAACAGCCGGACCGGCTTTTTGCGGATTTTCAGTGTCAGCGCCTCAAAGCCCAGGGCAAACGCGATTGCCAGGATAAGCTGCACCAGTATGCCCGGGCCAAAAAACCAGGCATGCGCTGCGATGGCCGGCATCAACGCATAGATCACCTGCAGCATGACGCCGGCTACGCTTGAATGCGGCGGGAAATGAGGTGCGCCCCCGGTTTCGAATGTGCGGCTCATGACTTTCTGTCCTGCCGGGAGCGAGCGCGCTGAATAGCGGCCGCGATTTCATCCTGCTTGTCTGATCGGTCCTGCAGGGCTTTTTTCTTTCGCTCGATTCGCGTTTTCCTCTCCTGTTTCAGCTTCTCGAGTCTTGCTTCACGCGATTCGAAGCGTTCACGCGCCAGTTTCGCCTGGTCGCGCTCGCGGGCCGCGGCCTGCAGGCTCGACTTGCCGAAACGAAACCATTCCACCAGAGGAATGTGACTTGGACATACAAAGTCACAACAACCGCATTCTATGCAATCGCCCAGCCCGAGATCTTCAGTTTCCTCCCAAAGGGAGTTGCGGATGGCCCATACCAATGATTGCGGCAACAACTGGGCAGGGCAGACACGGGCACATTCACCGCAGCGGATGCAAGGCATTTCAGGTTGAACCGGACGGAGGTCATCTTCGGTCATCACCAGGATGCAATTTGCCGCTTTGATCACCGGATTGCTGTCTGACGACAGCGCATAACCCATCATTGGCCCGCCCAATATCAGGCGCGATGCGCCTTCTGCATACCCCCCGCACTGATCGATCAGGTTGGCGATCGGCAAGCCAATCTGGGCCAGCAGGTTCCGTGGCCTGCGCACGCCGTTGCCGGTGACCGTGACGATGCGTTCAATCAGCGGCTTCCCTTCGGTAACGGCCCTGGCAACCGCGGTAGCCGTCGCCACGTTCTGGCAAAGTATGCCCAGGTCGGTCGGACGCCCGCCGCTTGGCACCTCCAGGCCGGTGAGCACCTGGATCAGTTGTTTTTCTCCGCCTTCCGGGTAGATCGTGGTGACTTTCACGATATCTATTTTGTCTGCACCAGAACGTTTTACGGCTTTTGACAGCACCTGGTTTACCACGCCCATCTGGTCCTCGATGGCGATGATAGTCCTTTCCGCCCCGATGGCTTTTTGCAGAATTCGGGCGCCGAGCACGATGGAGTCGGGTTGTTCTCTCATCAGCATTTCGTCGCAGCTGATGTAGGGTTCACACTCTGAGCCGTTGAGTACCAGGGTGTGAATGCCGCGCTGGCTGGCCTCGCTTACCTTGAATCCCGTGGGGAATACGGCTCCGCCAAGGCCAACAATGCCTTTCTGGCGAATGGCCGTGATGAGTTCTGCAGGATCCGCGTTCTGCCAGTCCGCAATCGGCTCCAGTTCGGTCCATTGATCGAGCCCGTCGGGTTTGATCACGATACAGACACCTTCCTTCCCGGAGGGGTGACTGTTGGCGTGGCTGGCGATCGCGGTTACCGTGCCCGAGGTTGGCGCGTGTATGCAGCCACTGCCCAGGTGTTCGAAACAGCCAACCGGGTCCCCCTTCATCACCCGTTGACCTTCGCTGACCATGGGTTCTGCTTCCCGGCCCGTGTGTTGCAGCAGGGGGACAAAGTAGCGGGTAGCCAGCGCAGTTTTCTCGATCGGGGTTTCGCAGGAAATTTTCTTGTTGTGACGCAACCTCAGGCCACCATGGAAAGGGTGGAGCTGTTCACCGGCGAGGCGCGCCTGGCGGAATGGATCCGGCTGAATCATCCGGCACCGGCCTTGAGCGGTTCAACCGGCCTGGGCCACTCCCAGGCTCCGGTGGGGGATGGCTGGACTACCATCTCGATGCAGTCGACCGGGCAGGGCGGAAGGCAAAGATCACAACCCGTGCACTCGCTCTCGATAACGGTGTGCATCTTTTTTGCAGCACCGAGGATTGCGTCCACCGGGCAGGCCTGGATGCACAGTGTGCAGCCGATGCAGGTTTTTTCGTCGATCAAAGCGACAGTCCTGGGCTTTTCCTCCCCGTTGTCAGGGTTCAGAGGTAAGGCTTCCACGCCCAGCAGATCTGCCAGGGCCTGGATTCCTGCCTCGCCGCCGGGCGGACACTGGTTGATCCCGGCCTCCCCTGCCGCGATGGCCTCTGCATACGGTTTGCACCCGGGATAATTGCATTGGCCGCACTGGGTTTGTGGAAGGATTGCGTTGATGCTCTCGACCACGGGATCCGAGTCGACCCTGAATCTGCGCGCTGACCAGCCCAGCCCCAGGCCGAAAAGGCTGCCGAGAATGGTGATGGAAACGATCGCAGTCAGCACGGCCTGTCCGTCCTCACAGTTTTGCGAGCCCGGTAAAACCCATGAAAGCCAGCGCCATCAATCCGGCAGTAATCAGGCCGATGGGCGCCCCCCGGAAGTGAACAGGCACGTCTGCGTGGGCGATGCGCTCCCGCATGGCTGAAAACATGATCAGCACCAGCCCGAAGCCCGAGGCCGCACCGAATCCGTAGAGCGCCGACTGGAGCAGGTTGTGCTGCTCCTGGACATTCAGCAGCGCAACGCCGAGCACGGCGCAGTTGCTGGTGATGAGCGGCAGAAATATTCCGAGAATCCGGTAAAGTAGCGGGCTGGTTTTCCGCATAACCATCTCGGTGAGCTGCACGACAGTGGCGATCACGAGGATAAAGGAAAGGGTTGACAGGTATTCCAGCCCCAGCGGCTGGAGCAGGTAACGGCTCAACAGGTAGCTGGAAACCGACGACAGGGTCAGAACGAACATCGTGGCCACGGACATGCCGATCGCGCCTTCGATCTTGTTCGAGACGCCCATGAAAGGGCACAGACCCAGGAAACGAACCAGGACGAAATTGTTCGCCAACACGGTGCTGACCAGGATCAGGAAATACTCGGTCATCAATCCATCTAGGTCACGCGCATACCAGGCCGGGCGCCTTTGTCCGGTTCCAGAACATAAAGGTCATTTCCGCCCGGTCCGGCCGCGAGCACCATCCCCTCTGAAGTTCCAAACCGCATTTTGCGCGGCTTGAGGTTGGCAACCATCACGGTGAAACGTCCCTCGAGATCCGATGGTTCATAGGCCGATTTTATGCCCGCGAATACGGTTCGGGTCTCGCTGCCGATGTCCAGGGTCAACTTCAGAAGTTTGTCCGCTTCCGGTATGGCCTCCGCCTTGACGATTTTTGCAACGCGCAGGTCGACCTTCAGAAAATCGTCGATGGTGATTTCGTCTGCCAGCGGTTCAACGGCCGTATCTTCCGGTTTGACCTGTTCTGTTTCAGCGGGTTGCAGGGACTCTTTCGAGGCTTCGACAACGGCATTGACCTTAACCGGGTCCACGCGCGTGAGCAGGGGCTGGAAGGTGTTGATCCCGACCCCGGTCAAGGGCTGGTCCATAAGGCTCCAGTCGCTGACGTCCCGGCCCAGGAATGCACTGGCACGCTCGGCGGTGAAAGGCAGTACCGGCGCAAGGTAAGAAATCAGCACGCTGAACAGGTTGATGCCCTGGGTGCACACGGCCTGGACCTTCTGTTCACTGCCTTCTTCCTTGATCTGAACCCAGGGTTTTTCCTCGTCGATGTAACGGTTGGCTTCATCCGCGAGTTTCATGATGCGGCGAATTGCGGACTGGTAGTTACGGCCTTCGAACTCCGCGGCGATGTCTGCGCGTGCTTCGACGAATCTGGCGTATTGTTCCGGTTCCGGCAGGTCGGCCGAAAGCCGGTCTTCGAAACGGCGACCAATAAATCCTGCACAGCGACTGGCAATGTTTACCACCTTGCCGACGACATCGGAGTTCACTTTCTGCACGAAGTCCTCGAGGTTCAGGTCGATATCGCCGGTTCCCGATCCCAGCCTGGCGGCAAAGTAATAACGCAGGTAATCCGGGTGCAGCTGTTCAAGGTAAGTGCGCGCGCGGATGAAGGTACCTCGTGACTTGGACATCTTGGCGCCGTCCACGGTGAGGAAACCATGCGCATAAACCGCCGTCGGTGTTCTCATTTCCGCGCCCATCAACATCGCGGGCCAGAACAGGGTGTGGAAGTAGACGATATCCTTGCCGATGAAATGGTAAACCTCGGCGTTCGAGTCCGGCTGCCACCAGGCATCAAAATCAAGTCCTTTCCGTTCGCAAAGTTCCCTGAAGCTGGCAAGATAACCTACCGGTGCATCCACCCAGACGTAGAAGTATTTGTCCTGTGTCCCGGGAATCCGGAAGCCGAAATAGGGTTCGTCCCTGGATATATCCCAGTCACGCAAACCGTCGGCGAACCATTCCTGCAATTTGTTCAGTACTTCCGGTTGCAGAGCGCCTGAGGTCATCCACTGTTGCAGCCTGTCTTCGAACTCGCCGAGCCGGAAAAAGAAATGCTCCGATTCCTTCATGACCGGCTTGCTGCCGGTGACGGCAGAGCGCGGATCGATGAGGTCGGTGGGTGAATACGTGCTGCCGCAGGATTCACAACTGTCACCATACTGGTCCGGGGTTTTGCACTTGGGGCAGGTACCGCGGATGAAACGGTCCGGCAGGAACATGCCTTCCTGATCATCGTAAAGCTGTTCGATATTCCGGCGGTCGATGTAGCCGTTTTTTTCGAGTTTGCCGTAGATCTGTTCTACCAGGTCCCGGTTGAATTCACTGTGCGTTGAGGAATAGTTGTCATAGCTGATACCGAAATCCCGGAAATCGGCCTTGTGCTGTTCGTTCATCATGTCGATCAGCTCTTCCGGTGTCCTGCCTTCCGCACGTGCCCACAACATGACGGGTGTGCCATGGGCATCGTCCGCCCAGGCGAAGTAACACTCGTGCCCCTGTGACCGCTGGAAGCGCGCCCAGATATCTGTCTGGATGTATTCCAGCATGTGCCCGATATGGATATCTCCGTTAGCATAGGGAAGGGCGCTGGTGACCAGGATTTGTCTTTTTTCGTTTGTCATATGAATTCTGCCGCTTGAAGGCCAAATTATGTCACGACCGTGGTTCCCGATCGAGAGAGAAAAACGATACAATGGACGGCTTGACGCACCCGGTTGAATTGGAAGAGCCCAGAGCATGACACAACTATCAGAGCAACACATCAAAGACCTGCTGGCAGGAATCAACGATCCTAACTCGGACTCGGATATCATCAGCCTCGGCTGGCTGCGCGGGATTGGCCTGGACGGGCCGCGCGTTTCCGTCGATTTACGAGCCGGGTATCCGATCGAAGGCATCAGGGAGTCCCTGGCTGCCAGCGTGGCTTCGCACCTGGAATCCGATCCGGCGATCGAAAAAGCATCGGTCAGCCTCGACTGGAAAGTCTTGTCCCACGCAGTGCAGGGCGATCTGAAGCCCCAGGACCAGATCAAGAACATCATCGCGGTCGCTTCGGGCAAAGGTGGCGTAGGCAAATCCGCAACCGCCGTCAACCTGGCGCTGGCCCTGCGTGCCGACGGCGCCCGGGTTGGGGTGCTGGATGCGGATATCTACGGGCCGAGCATGCCACGGATGCTCGGAGTGTCGGGGAATCCCCAGACTGACGGTAACCGGATCGTGCCGCAACGCGCGCATGGCTTGCAGGTCATGTCCATCGGGTTCATGGTCGAAGAAGATACCCCGATGATCTGGCGCGGCCCGATGGTCACTTCGGCGCTGCAGCAATTGCTGACTGAAACGAACTGGCAGGGGCTTGACTACCTGGTGGTAGACCTGCCGCCCGGTACAGGCGACATCCAGCTGACCCTGGCACAGAAAGTGCCGGTGGCCGGGTCAGTCATCGTCACCACGCCGCAGGATATAGCGCTGCTGGATGCACGCAAGGCGGTGCAGATGTTCCGGAAGGTCGAAATGTCCGTGCTGGGCATCGTCGAAAATATGAGCACCCATATCTGCAGCAACTGCGGCCACGAAGAGTCTATTTTCGGTTCGGGCGGCGGTAACCGCATGTCAGAGGAATACGGCGTTCCCCTGCTGGGCCAGTTGCCGCTGGCGATGAAGATCCGTTCCGACCTGGACCAGGGAATGCCGACGGTCGTCTCGGAGCCCGAGTCGGAAATCACGCTCCGGTACCGCGAAGTGGCCCGAAAGACCGCAGCCCGGCTGGCCATGACCCCCCGCAACCTGTCGCTGAACATGCCGCAGATTAACGTTCTGAATACCTGAGGACCCACCCGTTGAGTATTAAGTCTGATCTCTGGATTCGCCGAATGGCTGAATCCGACAAAATGATCGAGCCTTTCGAACCCGGCCAGATTCGCCAGGGTGGTGACGGGGAACGTTGCATTTCCTATGGGACATCGAGTTACGGCTACGATGTCAGGTGCGCCCGCGACTTCAAGATTTTCACCAATATCAATTCAGCAATCGTCGACCCGAAAAGGTTTGACGAAAACAGCTTTGTTGATTTCAGCGGTGATGTCTGCATCATTCCGCCCAATTCTTTTGCCCTGGCGCACACGGTCGAATATTTCAGGATTCCCCGGAACGTCCTGACCATCTGTCTGGGTAAGTCCACGTATGCCCGTTGTGGAATTATCGTCAATGTGACACCGCTCGAGCCCGAGTGGGAAGGCCACGTCACCCTGGAGTTTTCCAACACAACGCCGTTGCCCGCCAGGATCTACGCCAATGAAGGCGTAGCGCAGTTCCTGTTTTTCGAATCAGACGAAGTGTGTGAACAGTCCTACGCTGACCGCGCAGGAAAATATCAGGGCCAGACCGGAGTAACCCTCCCCAAAGCCTGATTTCAATAAAGTGTGAGCCGGTTGGCCTTGGCCAGACACTATTGTGGGGCCAGTGGCGGTTGCTGGATCAGGGTCGCGTATGTCTGGAATTGTTCAGAACCACGAGAAACTTCCAGTTCCACCTGGCTGCCGGGTTCGCGCCGTGAAATGGCCAACAGGAACTGGCCTGCATCGGCTACCATCTCTCCGTCCAGGCTAAGGATGATATCGCCCTGGCGGATACCTGCATTCCAGGCTGGTCCGTCTTTGATGACCTGTGCCACGCCTATGCCGACATTGGTATCGTTTCTGACAGTCGGCCGAATATCGCTGTAGAAGGCGCCCAGCCAACCGCGGCGGACGCTGCCATAGTCGATGATCTGATTCATGACGTTCAGAGCCAGGCCAATGGGGATCGCAAACGCAATGTTCTGGGCATCCACGGTGTTTCGCGTACTGATACCGACCAATTCACCCCTGGTGTTGATCAGCGCCCCGCCACTGTTCCCGACGTTGATGGCTGCATCCGTCTGGATGTAATCCTCGTACAGACTGGCCCGCAAATCGTTTCTTCCCGTGGCGCTGACAATCCCCATCGTAACGGTGTGGCTCAGCCCCAGGGCGTTTCCTATCGCCAGCACGACGTCGCCGGGCCTTACGGTGGAGTCTTCCGGTATCGGCGCTACCGGCAGCCCCGCCTGGTCGATTTTAAGCACGGCCAGGTCGGTCTCAGGATCGGAACCAACGACGTTTGCGAGTTCGACCCGTCCATCCCAGAGCGCAACCCGGGCCTTTTGAGCGTTGCCTATGACGTGGTGGTTGGTCAGGATGTATCCGTCCTCGCTCATCAGCACCCCCGACCCATCGTCTACCTGCATCCGGAAAAGGGCCCTTTCACCGATTATTTGAGGCTGTATTGTGCGGGTCTGCAGGCTGACCACAGCAGGCGCGGTCCGGTTGACTGCATCTGCGTAAGAAGCCGGTGCGGGGCTGACGGCGCTTTCGGCGGGGCTTTCACCATTTGCCATGCGCTGTGCCAGCGTGGGCCACAGGTAAAGCAGAACGAAAGCCAGGGCAAGACCGGCAACTACCGCGCGGAACACGAAGCCCAGAAGATCACGAACTTGAGACATTTCACCATTCTATCGGTAAATTCATTGTTTCACATGTCCCGTTTCGGATAAAATGAATCTTTTGTAATGTACGGGTATCGTCAGACGACGGAATGGCTGCAACAGTCACTCCCTATTTCTCGATTATCGTGCGGATAATTCATAACACTGAACAGACCCTGCAGGGATCTCATCCAGCTGGAGAAACAGATGCCAACCGATGGCGTGAACACAAAAAGGCGCCGGTTTCTCGTCGCCACAACCTCCGTCGTAGGAGCGGTGGGCGCGGGATTCGCCGCGGTACCATTTATTAAATCCTGGAAACCGAGTGCAAAAGCACAGGCGGTCGGAGCACCTGTTCAGGTTGCGCTTGACGGATTGGATCCGGGACAAATACTCAAGGTGCAATGGCGTGGCCAGACCATTGGTATTTTGCGCAGGGCGCCGGAAACCATCGACTTGCTGCCTGAAGTTGACGGCGACCTGAAAGATCCCGGGTCGGTGGAGTCCGAACAGCCCCTGTTTGCACAGAACGAAGCGCGGGCATTGCGCGAAGAGTATTTGGTAGTGAATATGCATTGCACGCACCTGGGCTGCGTCCCTCAGGTCATCCCGCAAGTGGGCTCCCAGCCGTTCGAAGAAAACTGGAAAGGCGGTTTTTTCTGTCCCTGCCACAAGTCCAAGTTCGATATGGCCGGTCGTGTCTACAAGGGAGTGCCCGCCCCGACAAACCTGAAAATTCCCCCTTATAGTTTCATCGATGACACGACCCTGGTTATCGGTGTGAATCCTGAAGGAGCTGTGTAATGGCCAAACCTGTCAGTTCTTTAGCCAGAGGCGCCGACTCATTCATGGTCTGGCTGGACAAGCGCCTGCCTGTCACGGCTTTCTGGAAAGCCACCATGACTGGCTATTCGGCCCCCAAGAATTTCAACTTCTGGTATTACCTGGGTTCGCTGGCCCTGTTCGTGCTGGTTTTGCAGATCCTTTCCGGTATTTTCCTGACGATGCACTACAAGCCATCAGCCGCTGAAGCTTTTGCGTCCGTGGAGTACATCATGCGTGACGTGGAGTGGGGCTGGTTCATCCGCTACCTCCATTCAACAGGCGCGTCGTTTTTCTTCATAGTGGTTTACCTGCACATGTTCCGCAGCCTGTTATACGGCTCGCACCGTGCGCCGCGTGAGTTGGTGTGGGTTTTCGGGATGCTGATCTACCTGGCCCTGATGGCCGAGGCCTTCATGGGTTATGTTCTGCCCTGGGGGCAGATGTCCTACTGGGGTGCGCAGGTAATCATCAACCTGTTTGGCGCGATTCCAACCATCGGCGAGCCGCTGACCGAGTGGATCAGGGGTGACTATTTCATATCCGACGCAACACTGAACCGCTTTTTTGCGTTGCACGTGATTGCTTTGCCACTGGCTATCTTTGGCCTGGTCCTGATGCACCTGGTTGCGCTTCGTGAAAACGGTTCGAACAATCCCGATGGCATCGAGATCAAGGAAAACAAGGATGAGAACGGTGTTCCTGTAGACGGTGTTCCTTTTCACCCTTACTACACGATCAAGGATATTTTTGGTGTTGCAATGTTCCTGCTGCTGTTTACTTTCGTCCTGTTCTTCTGGCCGGAAGCAGGCGGACTGTTCCTGGAACACGACAACTTCGTGCCTGCCAATCCGCTGGTGACGCCGGAGCACATCAAGCCGGTCTGGTATTTCACGCCATATTACGCCATCCTCAAAGCCGTTCCCGACAAGTTGATGGGTGTCATCCTGATGGGGCTTTCGGTGGTGGTCCTGTTCTTCCTTCCCTGGCTCGACCGCTCGCCGGTCAAGTCAATCCGCTACAAGGGACTGTGGTACAAGGTGATGTTGGGACTGTTCGCGATCGCGTTCATCCGCCTTGGCATGCTGGGCATGGCCGAGGGTACCCCGGCACAAACCATTGAAATGCGTGTCTGGACACTGGTCTACTTTGGATTCTTCGTCCTGCTGTATTTCGTAAGCCCGCGTGGCAAGACCAAGCCCCTGCCAGAGAGGTTGACCCACTGATGAATAACAGAATCGTTTCGGCTTTTATCGGCCTGGTGGTGTTGCTTGCCTCCTCAGGTTCAGTATTCGGCGCCGGGGGTGGAACAACCCTGCAACACGCTAACGTGAACATCCGGGACACGGCTGCTATTCAGAGGGGAGCCCAGCTGTTCGTCAATTATTGCCTGTCCTGTCACAGTGCCAGCTACATGCGTTACAACCGCCTCGCTGAAGATCTCGATCTGGACGAAGACCTGGTCATGGACAACCTGGTTTTCGCCGATGTGAAGATTGGCGAAACCATGGACATAGCCATGCGTCCGGAAGATGCAGAAAGCTGGCTGGGCAAGGCGCCCCCGGACCTTTCCCTGATTTCCCGTTCGCGCGGAGCGGACTGGCTCTACACATACATGCTCACCTTTTACCAGGATGAGGCCGGAGGCTGGAATAACCTGGCCTTGCCCAATGCTTCCATGCCGCACGTGATGTGGCAGAAGCAGGGGATACAAAAGCCCGTCTATGCAACGCATGACGGTGTCGAGACAGTGGATCACCTGACACTGGCCGAACCGGGCCTGCAGTCGCCTGAAGAGTATGAAGATTCAATACGCGACCTGGTGACTTTCCTGGAATACCTGGGAGAGCCCGCAAAAATCAAAAGAAAGAACATTGGTGTGTGGGTACTTTTGTTCCTGGCACTGTTTGCATTGATCGCCTATGCCCTGAAGGCAGAATACTGGCGGGATGTGCACTAACCAATTAGGAGAATAAATGTGGCAGTTTCAGTTCGAGGTCGTTCGACCATGGCGTTGTATTCATCAGAGACTTCCCTGGATTGTCACCGGGTACGGTTCGTTCTGGCCGAAAAAGGCATCAACGTGGATATCGTCAATGTTTCCGTAGACGAATCCGCAGCTGCTGACCTGGCTGAACTCAATCCATACAACGAGGCGCCGACCCTGGTCGACCGTGACCTGGTGCTGTACGACGCTGGTGTCATCAACGATTATCTCGACGAACGGTATCCTCACCCGCCCCTGATGCCCGTTGACCCGGTTTCCAGGGCGCAGCTCAGGCTGGTGCACCATCGAATTCTCAAGGACTGGTATGCCCTGGCCTATGAAATCGAAGGATCCACCGGCAAAAAAGCCGAGCAGGCTGCGAAGCAGCTGAAAGAGAGCATTATTGCTGCCAACGAGTTGTTCAAAATGTCGGATTTCGTGTTGAGCGACGAGTTGAGCCTGGTCGACTGCTCCCTCGGCCCGTTGCTTTGGCGACTGTCTCATTACGGTGTGGTACTCGGTAAGCCCGGCGCTTCCGTGGAGGCCTATGCTCACCGTATTTTCTCAAGAGCGTCCTTCAAGAGCAGCCTGACCCAGGCCGAGAGGGATCTCATGCTGGCAGCCTGACCGGCAAAAAGTCATGAATGGGGAAATGACATCGAACAGGCCTTACCTGTTGCGCGCGCTGTATGAATGGATTGCTGACAATGGCCTGACACCGCATATCCTGGTTGAAGCTGGCGCAGATGGAGTGGACGTTCCCGACCAGGCCGTGCAAAAAGGTAAAGTCATCCTGAATATCGACAATCTCGCTGTCCGGGAACTCGATCTGGGCAATACCTGGCTAACGTTCAAGGCGCGATTTTCCGGAAGCGAATACGATGTCACCGTGCCTATCGATGCCGTACTTGCCATCTACGCCAAGGAAAACGGGCAGGGAATGATGTTTTCAATGGACGATGAAACCGTTCCACCGACCGACCCTGGTTCCGACCCCGACGGCAAGCCTTCCCGGCGCCCGCACTTAAAGATCGTCAAATAAAAGAGTCTTGCTTCCCTGCTCCCGGCTTTACCGGAAGGCGGCTGCGCGCGACTGAATTAATATATGGCCTCTGGCTTCGCCAACCGGCCAGAAAATCAAAACCAGATGTCTTACTTCTGATCAATCAGTTGGCCGTTGTCGGTTTCTATGATGACGGTGGGGTAGCGGCCGGGTGAGACGAGTACGATGCCGCCTTTTCTCGGGACACCGTTCCTGGCGAAGCTGAAACAGTATCTCAGGCCCCATGCTCCGGTGGGATCTTCTTTCCTGAGTTGAATGGATTCGAGCATAACGGTGTCGTCGATCAGCACCAGGCCGTGTTCCCTGCAGCTGGCAGAGGCGGCCTTGCGGGCTAATTCCTTTCCTTTCAGCAGGCGCCACCAGCTAATGGCGGCGAAGCCGAAAATCACGAGGATAAGGATACCGGTCACGGGTTGCGGCCGGGTTTCGCAGCAAGAAGAACATCGGTTGCGCCGGTGCCACCGTTGACCGGGCGGCAAGAGGCAAAAGCGATTACAGCAGGATATTTTCGCAATACGCGGTTAGTCATGATTTTGAGCAATGGTTGGCCTTTCGATCTCAGGCCTTTGCCATGAATGATCCGGACGCAGCCGAGCTGTCGGGCGGAGGAATGATCCAGGAAATCCAGCAGGACCTGTTTTGCCGTTGCAACATCCATGTGGTGCAGGTCCATGGTGTCTATGACACTGAATCGGCCGCGCCTCAGGTGCCTCAACAGGTTTTTCTGGTATCCGGGCCGCAGGAAAAGCAACTCTTCTCCGGTTTCCAATTCGGTGATGGCGCCGTTGTCATCGAGCAGTTCTCGCAGCACTTCCCGGTCATCTCTCTCCCGCTGCACTGCCTTGGGCGGAGTCTTTTTTGGAACGGGTTCGATCCGGTCGTGCGCTTTTAACGGGGTCACGCCAGTCATCGCTTCGCGAAAACTCAGGTCGTCGGCGTTTTTCTTTTCTGAATCCATTTCAGTCAGTCGTCCAAGGCCTTACAATAGCAATTTCCGGATCGGATTGGGTATGCATTTACTGATCAGTAATGACGATGGGATCACCGCGCGGGGTATTCAAGTCCTCTCTGACAGGATGAAGGCCCTGGGAAAAGTGACCATCGTGGCGCCAGACCAGAACCGCAGCGGCGCGAGCAATTCGCTGACACTGGAATCACCGGTACGAATTCGGGAAACTGGCGAAAGAACTTACTGTGTCTTCGGTACGCCGACGGACTGTGTTCACATCGCATTGACCGGTTTGCTGCCGAAAGACCCGGACATGGTCGTTTCGGGAATCAACGCCGGTGCAAACCTGGGCGATGATGTGATTTATTCCGGTACGGTCGCGGCAGCCATGGAAGGCCGGTTTCTTGGTTTGCCGGCCATTGCGGTGTCATTGGTTTTCGAGGACCGGCCCCGGCATTATTCAACCGCAGCCGAGGCCGTCGCACTTTTGGTCAAGCGTTTGAGGAAAGACCCTTTGCCTGCAGATACGATCCTGAACATCAATGTTCCCGACTTACCCTGGCAGCAGTTGCGCGGATTTGAAGTCACGCGGCTGGGTCACCGCCATCGCGCGGAGCCGGTTGTCAAGATGACGGATCCCCGCGGCAAGCCAATGTACTGGATCGGGCCGGCCGGGCCCGGTCAGGACGCCGGGCCGGGAACTGATTTCGATGCCATTCGCAGGGGATTCATTTCGATCACCCCCATCCATGTCGACCTCACCCGCTACCAGGCGCTGGATCAGGTGTCCGGCTGGGTAGCGGAGTTGTCGGTTGACGAGTTGGCTGAACGGGAGAGCGGGGAGTGATTCACAAGCGAAAGCTGAAAGCCGTTCCCAGGGGAATCGGGATGACGTCGCAGGGCACCAGGGACCGCCTGGTCCAGCGACTGCGCAACAACGGTATCAAGGATGAAAACGTCCTCAAGGCCATTGCACAGGTCCCAAGGCACGAATTTGTGGACGAGGCGCTCTCGAGCAGAGCCTATGAGGACACGGCATTGCCCATTGGCCTCAGCCAGACGATTTCACAACCCTGGGTCGTCGCCAAAATGACCGAGGCGATTCTCGATGCGGGATCACCCGAAAAAGTCCTTGAAGTGGGCACCGGCTCCGGTTACCAGGCGGCGATACTTGCCAGCCTGGTCAGCAAGGTATTCACCGTGGAGCGGATCGAGGAGTTGCTCAAGCTCGCGCGGCGCAGGTTCCACAAGCTTGGAATGCATAATATCTATACCCGTTATGCGGACGGACATCTGGGCTGGCCGAGCCAGGCCCCGTTTGACGGCATCATCGTCACGGCCGCCGCAACCGGCATTCCGCCGGAACTGGTTTCGCAGCTCAGGGTAGGGGGCGTGTTGGTGGCGCCCGTGGAAAGGGGCGGAATGCAGCGGCTTCTATCCATTCGCAGGACAGAAGAAGGGTATGACGAAGAAGACCTTGGTGGTGTAATCTTTGTGCCCATGTTGAGCGGCCTGACCTGAAATGTATTCCAGAACGATTATTGCCATCCTTTTGTGCGCCGGACTGTTGAATGGTTGCAAGGGGTGGAATCCGGCGAAGGACAAACCGTCCGGTAGCGGCAGTTACCAAAAGACGCCTGATGGTTACTACCGTGTCAGGCGGGGAGATACTCTGCACGCCATCGCCTTCAATTTTGGCCTGGACTGGAGGAACATCGCCTCGTGGAATGGCATCAGCAAGCCTTACACCATATATCCCGATCAGGAACTCAGACTGACTGCACCCGCGGGTTATTCATCCCGGGCAGCCGGAACCCGGTCGAACCAGACCGTGGTCCAGGCCGCCCCTTCAAAAGCGTCGACCAGCAAGACCAAAGAATACGTACCCGAGCCCGCGACCAGTTCGCCACAGAAATCCACCACGCCCCCCAAATCTGCGCCTGTAGTCAAAAGCCCTGACCCCGGCGATTGGATCTGGCCGGTCGAGGGCAGAATTATCAGCAATTTCAAGCCGAACGATCCGGCCCGGAAGGGGATAGACATTGGCGGCAAAGAAGGCCAGCCAGTGGTTGCTTCAGCCGGGGGCGAGGTAGTCTACAGTGGCAGCGGCCTGATCGGTTATGGTGAGCTGATCATTATCAAGCACAGCGAACAACTGCTCAGTGCGTATGCACATAACCGGAAGCGGCTGGTCAAAGAAGGCCAGCAGGTCTCCCGTGGCGATCGCATTGCTGAAATGGGAAAGAATGATCGCAGCCAGGCCATGCTGCATTTTGAAATTCGCCTGAACGGAAACCCCCAGGACCCGCTCAAATATTTGCCAAAACGCTGAACTCTTAGGTTGAATTTCGGGTTTATTCCATGATCCATGTCAATTTAAGAAGACTTTTTGTGCATTTTGTGCTAGCGTAAAAAGTCCACCCTGTCAACGTATGATTCTTCTTGGGATGGCCGGGTTCGTAAGCGGCGGGGTGGGTCGGTTATCCAGCGCAAACCATGCGTGAGGAGGGGGGATGTATGATGTTCGATCCGGACACAAGGACGTTTCCACACCAAATCAACGCGTATCCGACCCGGACACCGGGCGAGCCAATGCTAAAAAACCCGCCAGGAGCCTTTCTGCTTCCCATAGTCAGGATGTAACCCGCATTTACCTCAGTGAAATCGGCAGAGCCCGGTTATTGACCGCCGAGGAAGAAATTTCTCTCACGCGGGCAGCCAGGACCGGTTGTATGGCGAGCAGGCAGCGAATGATCGAGTCCAATCTGAGGCTGGTCGTCAACGTTGCCCGGGCCTATATCAAGAGAGGCTTACCACTGCTGGACCTGGTAGAAGAAGGTAACCTGGGATTGATTCGGGCCGTCGAGAAATTCGACCCGGACCGCGGTTGCCGGTTTTCCACTTACGCCACGTGGTGGATCAGGCAATCTGTCGAACGGGCCATCATGAACCAGTGCAGGACCGTCAGGCTGCCGATTCACGTGATTCGGGAACTGACCATTTACCTGCGCAAATCACGGGAGTTGGAACAGCGGTTAAGCCGCCGGCCAACCGCGGAAGAGGTGGCTGCGGAGCTGGATATCAACCCGGCCAACGTGGAACGCCTTTTCGGCCTCAATGAACCGGTCGCTTCAGCCGACGACCCGGGCAGGAACCCGTCTGGCCGGCCTGTGCTGGATTCGATTGCCGATGAAAACTGCGGCAGTCCGGAGACCCGTTACGCCGGCATTGCTGCAGAACGTTTGCTGGGGAGTTGGCTTGATCAGCTTCCGTCTCAGCAACGCGATGTCATTGAACATCGGTTCGGTCTGCACGGTCACGGCAAGAGAACCCTGGAGGAAGTCGGTAATCTGCTCGGCGTCACCCGGGAGAGGGTCAGGCAGGTGCAATTGGCGGCACTGGCCCGGTTGCGGGCTATTTCCAGGAGTGAAGGTTTTCAGGAACTGCCGTTTGGGGATTGAATTGGAATAAGCACCGCGGCGACGTTTCGCAGTTCAGACACCAGCACATTGAATGTGCGGCAGGCCGCGTATGTGTTCATGACTTCCACTCCCATATTTCGGCTGTAGAAAAACATCAGCTGACGGGGTTGTAAAAATTGCTGTTGCGCACCGGTGCCAATCAGCACCACATCGGGTTGTAGTGAAAGAAGCCCGCCGAGGTTCTGTTCGGTCAATTGCTCTATGGAAGATACGGGGTATTCGTCGATCACCTGCTCTGCATTCAGAACGATTGGCTTCCGGTATATTTCATCACCCACCTGGATGCCTTCTGCGGTTACAGAACGAACGAAAAGAGAGTCTCCGGGATTGTCCAGTACCAGGTCCATGGAATCTGCTCAGGAGGGTAATTCGATGACCGGTTTCCTGGGATTGCGGCGGTAGAAACTGACAACCTGCCCAATGGACTGTACCGGTTCGGCGCCGAAAGATTGCTGGATCTGCTCTGCCCAGGCCGCGCGCGTGTCGCGGTCCGTTTTCAGTTTGACCTTGATCAGTTCGTGATGATCCAGGGCTGTTTCGATCTCGGTCTGCACATTCTCGCTCAATCCCTTGTCGCCTACGATTACAACGGGCTTGAGATGGTGGCACAGACCACGTAAAAACTTCAATTGGCGGTTACTCAAAGACATGTGCGCTTCCCGATGGCGTAAACTGGAATGGAGTTCAAGGCGCGCATTCTAGCATGCGGGGGTATTTCCGGAATGGCGAGAAGCAAAAGCAGTAACCGTTGGCTGTCCGAACATTTTGACGACCACTACGTAAAAATGGCCCAGAGCAAGGGCCTGCGCTCCCGTTCAGCATTCAAATTGTTGGAGCTTCAGGAAAAATACCGGCTGATCAGGCCGGGCATGGTGGTGGTGGACCTCGGTGCGGCGCCGGGTGGCTGGTGCCAGGTTGTGCAACCGCTGGTTGGAGACGGGGGCAGGATTCTGGCGTTGGATATTCTCGAAATGGAGCCCCTCCATGGTGTGGAATTCATCCAGGGAGACTTTACCGAAGAAGAGCCCCTGCGAGCGCTGGAGGCAGCGCTGGATGGTGCATCTGTTGATCTTGTGTTGTCCGATATGGCCCCCAATATGAGTGGAATGGCCACGATTGATCAGGCCAAGGCGATGTACCTCGCGGAACTGGCCCTGGAATTTGTCCGGGAGCATTTGAAACCTGGCGGCGATTTCGTGGTCAAGTTATTTCAGGGAACGGATTTTGACGGATATGTCCGGGAAGTCCGGTCTATGTTCAGTAAGGTACAGGTTCGAAAGCCAAAAGCTTCGCGGCCGAGAAGCCGCGAGGTGTATTTGCTGGCCCGGGGCCACCAAGTAAAGTAAATTGGTAGTGCACGCTACGAGGATTTGATTTGAACGATCTAGCCAAAAATTTATTGACCTGGGCAATTATTGCGATTGTCCTCGTTTCAATCTTCAACCACTATGCCAGCGTTGGAACCGTGCCGGAGTCTCTTTCCTACTCCGAATTTCTGAGCAATGTGAAAAACGGGCAGGTAGCGGAAGTCCATATTCAAAGCAACGATGCAGGTAACAATATTACCGGCAATACGGTTGACGGTAACGAGTTCCAGACTTTCGGGCCACCCGATCCCAAACTGGTTGACGACCTGGTTGAAAATAAGGTCCAGATTACCGCCGAGCCGCCCGCGGAACGTTCAATCTTTGTCGACCTGATTCTTGGCGTGGCTCCAATCCTGCTGCTGATTGGTGTCTGGGTCTATTTCATGCGCCAGATGCAGGGTGGCGGTGCGGGCCGGGGCGCCATGTCATTCGGTAAAAGCCGTGCCAAGCTGCAGGGTGAAGACCAGGTCAAGGTGACTTTCGCCGATGTGGCGGGTGTAGAAGAAGCCAAAGAAGAGGTAGGCGAACTGGTCGAATTCCTTCGCAACCCGGGCAAGTTCCAGAAACTCGGGGGACATATACCGCGAGGCGTGCTGATGGTCGGTTCTCCCGGCACAGGTAAAACCCTGCTGGCCAGGGCCATCGCAGGCGAGGCCAAGGTGCCTTTTTTCTCGATCTCGGGTTCCGATTTCGTCGAAATGTTCGTCGGCGTCGGCGCGTCACGTGTGCGTGACATGTTCGACCAGGCGAAGAAACACGCGCCCTGCATTATTTTTATCGACGAAATTGACGCCGTGGGCCGGCACAGAGGCGCCGGGCTGGGTGGCGGTCATGATGAACGCGAACAGACTCTGAATCAGCTGCTGGTCGAGATGGATGGTTTCGAAGGTGGCGAAGGCGTCATCGTGATTGCCGCTACGAACCGTCCCGATGTTCTCGATCCTGCCTTGTTGAGGCCCGGGCGCTTTGACCGCCAGGTGGTCGTGCCGCTGCCGGATATCCAGGGCCGTGAGGCCATATTGAAGGTTCACATGCGAAAGGTGCCTGTGGGCGACGACGTGAATGCAAAAGTCATTGCACGCGGCACGCCCGGGTTCTCGGGGGCTGATCTGGCAAACCTGGTTAATGAAGCAGCGCTGTTCGCAGCCAGGGATAATGCAAAACTGGTCGCCCAGGACCACCTGGACCGGGCCAAAGACAAAATCATGATGGGTACCGAGAGGCGCTCCATGGTGATGTCCGAGAAAGAGAAAAACCTGACTGCCTATCACGAGGCCGGGCACGCCATCGTGGGTCGCCTGGTGCCCGAACATGATCCGGTATACAAAGTCACGATCATCCCGCGGGGACGCGCGCTTGGCGTCACCATGTTTTTGCCGGAACAGGACAAGTACAGCATCTCCAAGCTGCAACTCGATAGCCAGCTGGCCAGCCTGTTCGGCGGCAGGGTTGCGGAGGAGCTGATATTCGGCACGGAAAATGTGACAACCGGTGCATCCAACGATATCGAGCGCGCCACGTCCATTGCCCGCAGCATGGCCACAAAGTGGGGCCTGACAGAGAAACTGGGGCCGCTGACCTACTCCGAAGACGAGGATGAAGTCTTCCTGGGCCGCTCGGTAACGCAACACAAACACGTGTCCGACGATACGGCACGCCTGATCGATATCGAGGTCCGGGAAATCATCGACGCCGCGCACGGCAAGGCCAAGCACCTGCTGGAAACCCATGCAGACCAGTTGCACCTGATGGCGGATGCTCTGATGAAGTATGAAACCATCGACAGCAAGCAGATCGACCAGATCATGGAAGGCCGCGAACCCGATCCTCCGGCGGGCTGGCAGGAAGGTGACGGCGAACCGCTGGACAGCAAGGATGACGTGGATGACGCCAGTGATGCTGACGGGCGCAACCCCATAGGCGGGCCAGCCGAGCAGCTGTAGAGTCTCTCTTCCCTGCTCCCCGCTTCGCGGGAAGGCGGCTGCGCTCGACGGCGTAATTGGGTTCGCCTCTGGCTTCGCCAACCGGCTCACACCAGGGAGTTTCGCGCGCCACGGCAGCCGGTCAGCACTTTTGAGTTTCGCTTACCGGCTCACAGTCAGGTAAAATTGGGCGATGAGTCGAAAGTACTTTGGAACCGATGGGGTCCGTGGCCGGGTGGGCGAACACCCGATAACGGCCGACTGGATATTGAGACTGGGACGTGCCGCGGGAATCGTGCTGGCCGGCAATGACAAACGCGGTGTGGTTATCGGCAAGGATACCCGCGTGTCAGGCTACATGTTCGAATCCGCACTGGAGGCCGGTCTGGCTGCGGCAGGCGCCAACGTGTTACTGCTCGGCCCCATGCCAACCCCTGCTGTCGCCTATCTGACGCGCACCCTTTATGCCTGTGCCGGGATTGTCATTTCGGCCTCGCACAACCCCTATGAAGACAATGGCATCAAGTTTTTTTCCGCTGAGGGGGAAAAATTGCCTGACGCTGTGGAGCAGGCCATCGAGGACGAACTCGATCAGCCATTCGTAACGGTCGATTCCGCGCACATGGGAAAAGCCAGCCGGGTGGACGATGCCGCGGGGCGCTATATCGAGTTCTGCAAGGGGACCATGCCTTTCGGGACCCTGCTCAGCGGTATCAGGATCGCACTGGACTGTGCCCACGGTTCCACTTACAGAGTCGCGCCAGCAGTTTTGCGGGAACTGGGTGCAAAAGTTCACGTGATCGGCAACAACCCCAACGGAATGAACATCAATGACGGTTGTGGCTCTAACAATCCAGGGGCCATGCAGGCCCACGTCGTCGAGAGTGGTGCGGACGTGGGCATTGCGCTGGACGGCGACGGTGACCGGGTTGTTTTTGCAGACCGCGAAGGAAACCTCGTCGATGGCGATGAACTGCTCTATATCATCGCCAGTACCCGCAAGCAGGAGGGCTCGCTGACCGGTGGTGTAGTGGGCACGGTGATGACCAACTTCGGCCTTGAAAAAGCGCTGGCTGAACTTGGCGTGCCTTTCGTTCGGACTGCCGTGGGCGATCGGCACATACATCGCGCGCTGGTCGAGCGTGACTGGGTGCTGGGTGGTGAGGCCTCCGGCCATTTGCTTTCTCTCGATCGCACCAGTACGGGAGATGGCATTGTCAGCGCTTTGCAGATACTGGAGATCATGGTCAGGACAGGAAAGAGTCTCTCTGAGCTTCGCGATGGAATGCTGAAATACCCTCAGATCATGATCAACGTGCCGGTATCGGCCAGCGCCCGGGAACAGTTGAGCGACTCGGAAAACATCAACCGCGCCCTTCGTGACGTCGAAAACGAGCTGAATGGCAAAGGCCGTGTAATCCTCAGGCCGTCCGGAACCGAGCCATTGATCCGGGTGACCCTGGAGGGGTCGGATTCTTCCCAGGTGGAAAGACTGGCAAGTCAGCTGGCCGATACGGTGCGGGCTGAACTCGGCAGCTGACAGGCCGCACCGTGAAACCGCGCGTCCCTGTCCTTGATCTGCGTCGCTTTGAGTCGGACCTGGCCGGATTGGTCAGGGATGCCGGTGATGCCTACCGCGAGTATGGTTTTTGCGGATTTACCCACCACGGAATCTCCGACGAGGTGATAGAAAAAGCCTACGGAGTGTTCAAAACGTTTTTCCAACTGCCCGAACCGGTCAAGGACCGCTACCGGTCCACCGCGGGGGGGCAGCGGGGTTATACGCCATTTGGAGTCGAGCATGCGCGCGACAACGCGGTTCCGGATCTTAAGGAGTTCTGGCACACAGGTCGTGAAATGGGGCAAGACAATCCGTGGCCGGAGGTCCTCGAGCCCAACCCCTGGCCCGAAGAAGTGCCAGGATTCAGACATCACGCCATTGAGCTTTACAAAGCACTGGATCGTCTCGGCGCAAGGGTATTACAGATTATCGCGCTGTCCCTGGGCCTGGAACAGCGCTGCTTCGACCAACAGGTCAACCTGGGCAACAGTGTGCTGAGAGCCATCCATTACCCGCCGGTCGGTGACAGGCAAACGTCGGCGGTTCGGGCCGCAAAGCACGAAGACATCAACCTGATCACCCTGTTGATCGGGTCCAATGAAGCAGGTTTGCAGATCCTTTCACGTGACGGGGAATGGATCGAGGTTACCAGCATACCGGGGACCATCGTGGTCAATATCGGTGACATGATGAAGCGGCTGACCAATCATGTTCTTCCCTCGACGCCGCACCGGGTCGTCAACCCGCCGGGCGAAAAAACAGGCGACTCGCGATATTCAATACCGTTTTTCATGCACCCAAACCCGGATTTCATCATCGAAACCCTGCCGACCTGCATCTCGAGTAAGAACCCCAATCGCTATCCGGAACCCATCGAAGCTAATGATTTCCTGGTGGAGCGGTTGCGGGAAATCAACTTGATGTAAAGGGCCGCATGTGCGGCTGAATACAGTTCGTGCCGCGCAGGCCAGGGAAAGGATGGGCTTTGCCGGGCTCCGGCTCAGCGGCCCCTGCGGTGCTACCCTCGCACTCGAACGGTCTTGACGGGGCCGGTCATACAGTACATCCCTGTACTGGATGTCCTGGATTGGCCATCCGGGCCAATCCTCCCCTAACCGTCCGAGCACTCGGCGCTTCGAGTCGCCCGGCAAAGCCCATCCTTTCCCTGGCCTGCGCTCGGATCTCAGCCGGCATACCAGCGCTCTGCGTCTTTGGTGCCGAGTTTGCCAGTTGTCCGTTCAGCAAGCATTCAGTTACACATCGGTAACATTTGGGCGCTCCTGGTGTATCGAGAAAGTGGCCGCGCCCGTCAACATTTTGGCCTGTATTGTCAAGACGGTCTTAATACAACAGAGCAAAATAGCCATTGTCATCAAATTGGACAAATCCGAACGTGGATTTCATGAAAAGCATTAAGGTTTTGGTCGCAGTTTTCGTGTTGATTGGTACGTCTTCTGTCGCTCTCGCCGGGCAATGGAAGCCGCTATGTGTTGAAGGTGGTCTTTGCAAACTTAAAAGTAAAGGCGAGATTTCTTCATTTGAAGGCCTGGGTCCGCTGTTCACAAGCGAGGGCTTCCTGCTCACTTACCTTAAGATTGATTATTCAGATGGTCCTCGCTACCTTCACGATTCAGATGTTCCTCATTACTCTTTCGATGGCAAGGTGGTTCTAGCGACAAAAGACAGCTTATCTGGACCCAGTTCCTTTGCTGCTGGAACTAGTGACATGAGTTCGATTGAACTTCCAAGCGGTAAGAAATTTAACTTTTACAATTCCGGACTGGCATGGTGGCATGATCTCGATGGTGAAATCGAGTACCTGAATTACAGTGGCAGAGACTTTCTCAATACCAGAATGTGGTCAAACTCTGGACCTCCGGTAATCATTGACGACACCGTATATATTGCAACTTCGTACTTTGGGAGTCGTGTCTTCTCCAGCAATGATGACGCAGTGACCTGGACTGAACGACATACAGCGCTCCGCATTGGTGAGACCAGATATCACCTGATGAAGAATCCCGAAGGCACGGCACTATGGGCCTTACAGAGCGAATTTTTCGACACTCCCGGTGGTCTTTGGGAATCGACCGATCATGGTGAGATTTGGGTCCAGGTCGACGACGGATCTCTGCCTCCTTACACGATTCGAGTCGTGCACGACCCTAGAAACTTGGGGCGTGCATACGCTCTGACCGATTACGGCTTGTTCGTCAGCCTGGACCGGGGTGTCAGCTGGCAGGAAACGGAGTTTAGCGAGGCGATTTACAGCCTGCTGTTCATCGAACGCGCTACAGGTCATCCCCGCTTGGTGATCATTGGTACCGATACGGGCGTGCGGATGAGTACCGATGAGATGGAAAGCTGGACTGATATCAGCAGTGGATTGCTGGCAGAAGCGCATTCGGTGGTTTACGGTGATGGCTTACTGATCGCAACCAGTAAATCGGGGTATTTCGGCTGCGAATTGATGGACTGCTTCGGAGCCGCGCAGGTCATGCAGCCAGAGGAAGATCGCGGCCTGGTCGATGTGGTCGAGTTCTTTCACCCGGACCTGAACCACTATTTCATCACTGCTGCAGAAGAGGAAGTTGCCGCTATTGAACAAGGCGCAGCCGGGCCAGGCTGGGTTCGTACCGGAGAGCAGTTTACTGCCTGGAATCTTGGTGGGAGTATTGATGGTGATCGACGACAATTGGCGGACGTGTGCCGATTTTACGGTTCCCTGAAGCCCGGTCCCAATAGTCACTTCTACACGGCGTCGGCTTCGGAATGCAAATTCCTGATGGACCTTCGGTATCTGACCCCCGACGGCAAACCGCGATGGCACTTTGAAGGCTACGTATTTACCGTTCCGCCGGCTGCTCCGAATAGCGAGATACCGTGCCCGGTGAATGCAGTACCCGTGTATCGCGCATACAACAACGGCTTCGACTTGGGCATACACAGCAACCACCGCTACATGATCGATCCCGACCTGGTGGATGAAATGGTCGAGAAAGGCTGGATCGATGAAGGAGTTGCATTCTGCTCACCTGAAAACTAGCGGCGGTCCACCTAAGCTGCACTGGCCAGGGAAAGGGTGGGTTGATGGCGGGTGACTCGAAGCGCCGAGTGCTCGGACGGTTAGGGGAGGATTGGCCTGGATGGCAAATCCAGATCATCCAGCACAGGGAGGTGCTTTATGATCGGCCACGTTAAGACCGGTCGAGCGCGAGGGGAGCCCCGCAGGGGCCGCTGAGCCGGAACCCGGCATCAATCCACCCTTTTCCTGGACCCCTCCGGAACCTACGCCGCTATGACCCCCAGGTCCTGACCAA
>JARFQZ010000284.1 GCA_029287515.1 Lysobacterales bacterium | reverse complement strand
CAAAACGGGGAAACGCCTTGTCCTTTTTTGAAGAACTCAAACGAAGGAACGTAGTAAGGGTAGGCATTGCCTACACAGTCACCGCGTGGCTGGTCCTGCAATTGGCGGACATTGTTATTGACAATATCCCGGCGCCGGACTGGGCCATGCAGACCATCATGCTGGTTCTGGCTGGGGGCTTGCCTATCGCGCTGGTGTTTGCCTGGGCTTTCGAAATGACGCCTGAAGGCCTGAAGAAAGAAAAAGATGTCGATCGCAGCCAATCCATCACGCCAAAGACAGGCCGCAAACTGGACCGCGCGATCATCGTCATCCTGGCGTTGGCGTTGGGTTACTTCGTGTGGGACAAGGTTTCTTCGACGGGCGCCGCTCCCGGCCCCGAAGTGGCCAGTGGAGAATCTGTTAGTGGTGAGCCTGAATCTCAGGCCGAAAGCAAGCCCTCTTCTGCGGCTGAAATACCGGAGAAATCCATTGCCGTTCTGCCCTTCGTCAACATGTCCAGTGATGAAGACCAGGAATATTTTTCGGACGGCATTTCCGAAGAACTGCTCAACGTGCTTGCCAAGTACCCTGGCGTGCAGGTTGCGGCGCGCACCTCGTCCTTCCAGTTCAAGGGACAGAACCGGGACGTTGGTGAGATCGCCCGCTTACTGAAGGTTCGTCACGTGCTTGAAGGTTCAGTCCGCAAGGCAGGCAACAAGGTGCGTATCACCGCGCAGCTGATCGAGGCGGAAAGCGGTTATCACCTGTGGTCGGAGACCTACGACCGGGAAATCGACGACATTTTCGCCATCCAGGACGAAATTTCGGCGGCAATCGGCGAGGCAATGCGCGTGGAGCTGGCCCTGGGTGGTGATGAACAGGCCATACCAAGAGTTGCCGAGTCGGCAAATACGGCGGCTTACGAGGCCTTTCTGCAGGGCAGGCACCTCGTCAACCAGCGGGGTCGGCGTAATATCTTTGCCGCCAGGGACCATCTCGAGCGGTCGGTACGCCTTGATCCTGATTATGCACCTGCCCACGCGTGGCTCAGCATTGCACACAGCCTGCTGCTGGCCAGTCCGTCGACCTACGGGGACTACACGACCGAGGAAATGGTCAGCCGGTCGCAACCGCACGCAAACCGGGCGATTGAGCTTAACCCGAACCTGGCGGAAGCGCATGGCGCATTGGGCCTGCTGGCAATGAATGCACCCGACCTGGACCTGGCCATGCAGGAATTGACGCTTGCCCTGGAACTCAACCCGGTTTATGTCGACGCCATGACCTGGTACATGCTCACAGCCCAATCCCTGGGCGAGTGGGAGAGCACTTATGACATGTCTCGCCGGATCGTGGAAGTTGACCCGCTTTCAGTCGTAGGGCGAATGAATCACGCCGGTCTTCTGTCGGGATCCGACATGCCTGCAGCCCGCCGAATGGCAAAGAGTATCATCGACCAGAACCCCTGGGCCGGTTACACCTCGAGCGGCGTCATCGAAGTTTTTTCTGCCGCAGATATCTCACTGGGAGTTGATTGGTTGTTGCGGGCCTATGCCGAAGACCCGGCAGATGAGTTTTCCAACCAGTCACTGATGTACGCATTCGCAGCAATCGGTGAATTCGATGAAGCCCGGCGAGTGTCCGATCGAGGCCACTTTTTCGTAGATATCGGTCAGGGTGAACTGGAATCGGCGCTCCATGGCGCACGTTCTGATCTCGAGAATGATCCGTTGAGCACGCCCATGATCCTGAGCTATGCAGATGTTCTTTACAGGAATGCTAAATTTGAAGAGGCTGTTGGATATTACGACCAGGTGATGCAGCAGGTGCCCGAAGGCCGGATCATGCTTAGTTCGAGGGATTTGACGACGAGATCCATGTTGCGTTACGCCTATACCCTGCGCCGGGCAGGCGATGAACAGGGTGCACAGAAGCTGGTGAATTTGCACCAGGCAGATTACGTGAAGAAAGTCGCTGCCGACTTTGCCAGTAATTACGACCATGCAGCCGAAGCCATGGCGAGGGCGATGCAGGGGGATATCGATGGCGTGGTTGAATACCTGGGTCTCGCCATTGAAAAGGGTTTCCGGGAAAAAGCCAGTTTCAATGAACCGGTTTATGAAGCCATGCGCCCCCATCCGGATTTCCAGGCCCTTCAATTCAGGATGGCCCAGCTGCTGGAAGTGGAGCGAGCCGAGACACTGCAGCTGATCTGTCACGAAAATCCGGCGCCACAAATCTGGCAGCCGATGCGCAAGACCTGCATGGGAGTGGCCGCCGAATCCTAGAAAAAGGGGGTCAGATCTTCGTGAAAATCACCGAACTCCCCAGGTTCAGGTGTTTCGACAGGCGGGTGTTCTCGCCTGTCCTGACATCGTGAATCCAGACCGCTGATTTTTCCTGGCCGCCGATAGCGCCAATCCAGTTTTCTTTCAGGACCAGGGCGCTCTGGCCGGGGATATATGTCAGCGCCGTAAACCGCCCTCCTTCGGGCAGGGCAAGCCTGTCGACGACCTGGCCGCCGAGGTTCACCAGCACGTATTCGCTTGCTTCAATGGCGCTACCGCGTTTGCGGCAAGCCAGTTGCCGGAGAGATTTCAGCCACACCGCGCCAACCAGTTCGCAGGTGGCGGTCAATTCATCCAGCAACCGCTGTTGGCCCGTAACAGCATCCCAGGCTCGGATGACGCGCTTTCCGGGTTCGCCGGTTTCAAACAGCAGCGTATCGTCCGATACCTCCAGAACCGTCGTAATCCGGTTCAACCCGTGTGCGTAGATGATCTCGTCGGGTGCACCGCCGCCCCCCTGCGGCACGGCGTACAGCTTGATACCGTCGTCATAAATAACGATTTTGGCGTTGGCCATATACCGGGCGAGAATACCCGAGTACTGGGCTACTTTCTCTCCCGTCTCCAGGTCAATCCAGGAAATCCTCGGAACGGTCCTGCGGTTGATCGCAGCGGTTCCGGCCAGGAACAGCCGGTTTTCACCGAATGCACTGATTTCCCGAATCGACATATCACCGAAATTGGCGGTTACCGACAGGCTTCCGTCGCGCAGGCTGAAACGCGTCAGGTAGTTTCCCTGGGCAAAGTAGAGGTATCCGGTGTAGCCATGGGGTGGTTTTGGGCTACATGCACCCAAAGTCATGGTCATCAGGGTAATCGAAAGCAGGAAGAAGAGCTTGTTCATCAGGAGGCCAGTGTAATCTTTTTTTATCCTGGCTGACCTTTTGAGTATCCTTAACCCTGGCTGCACATGATGAATTCAAGGATGGGAAAAACAAGAGAGCCGGTGTGGAGCGGTCATTGGGGCCTGACGTACATGCTCGGCGTGCCGTTCAGAACACGAATGACCGAGCAACGCATGAACGGTATGCGCGATCGGCGGCTTCGCTGGCTGGTGCGGCATGCCTGGCGAACCATGCCTTTTTACCGCGAGTTGCTGCAACGTGACGGCTTGGATCCCGGGTCAATCGGGGGATTTGGCGATCTCCAGAGGCTCCCGCTCATCAGCCGGGATGACTTGCGCAATGCCGGGGAGAGTGCCTGGGCGGAGGATCTTTCGGCCAAACGCCGGATCCTGGCCTCTACTTCGGGCAGTTCCGATAAACCGTTGCCGCTGGCTTACCGGCTCAATGACCGGCTTCGTAAGCACCTGATCGGGCTCCATTGCATGTCCATGTACGGATGGCGCCCATGGCACCGGGGCATGGCGCTGGGCAGCGAAGCACTACCCGTCAATCATCCCCTGGCCAGGTTCGGAATTTCCCGCTGGGCCTGGGTGGACCCTTCTCAGCCTGTAAAGGAATGGCTGACAGCTTATAACTCGGTGCGGCCACACGCTCTTCACTGCTACCCCAGTGCGCTGCGGGAGTTTTGCTTTGAAGCCCGTAAGCAGGGGCCACTCCGTTGGCTTCCCAAAGTGCTCTCGGTGGGTGGGGAGTTTTATCCGGAGGAATTGGGTGCGTTGGCCGCAGAAGTGTTTGGCCGGCCGCCGCTGGGCATGTATGGCGCAGTGGAAGGAGGTCGTCTGGCCTTTGAGTGTGAAGCGCATGATGGTCTGCACGTACGGCCCGATGCCGTTCACATCGAGCTGCTCAAAAACGGCCAGGAAGTAGCGCCGGGCGAATCAGGGTCTGTATTCATTACATCGCTGATCAACACGGTGATGCCAATCATACGTTATGAACTCGGCGACCTTGCGGCCTGGAAGCAGGGTGCCTGTGACTGTGGCCTCTGGTGGCCGCGTTTAACGATATTCCAGGGACGTAAAGGCGACGTAATCCCCCTTCCGGGCGGCCGTCGTGTGCCTGTAACACGCCTGGCCAGCATTGTCGGCAAGTCCACTTCAGTCCGCCAGTTTCAGTTCGTGCGGCGTGCTGAAAACATCCTGGTACTTCGTTACGAACCAGACAATGAAAAAGAGCCGGGAGTACCGGAAGTTTGCGAAAAACTTCAACAAGCCCTGCCCGGTGTTTCACTGGAAGTGGAACGCACCGGTCAATTGCCCCGAACGCGCAGCGGGAAAGTGACGCGTTATATTGACGAATTCGAAAAGTCGGCGTCTTGAAATTCCGACCTGTTGCAGCTGTTTATCGATCGGGTGGACTCGAGATGGAGTTACCCGGGCCCGTCTGACTTGCCGGGCCAGTTCGCCCACCAGGCTCGAAATTGTCGCCACTGTTGTTCCAGCAACGCTTTTTGTTGAAGGCCCAGGGCGTCGGACGGGTAGAGTTGGTATTGATACTCGGAATGGCCTTCAAGCACCATCAGGTGCTTGTAATACAGAACCAGGTCAGGACCTTCGTCAAAACTGGAAAGCACGGAAAGCGCCTGGTCCAGCTCCGCCGCCAGGCGGTAAGCCTGGTGATCGCCGTTTGCTGCCCTTTTCGACAGCTCAACCAGCCTGAGGATCTCGCGCGGCAGCGCATTGCCCACCCCGGTAATGGCCCCTTTTGCGCCGCACCGGACGAAACCATGAACGACCTGTGTATCGACACCCACCATCAGGGTCAGATCATCCCGGCCGCAAGTGATGTTTTCCGCTGCGTAGGTCAGGGAATCCGCGCCACCGAATTCCTTGAAGCCGACGAGGTTGGGATATTCCCGTTGCAGGTCGAAAAACAGTTCGGCCCTGGTTTCAAATCCGTAATACGGGCTGTTGTAAATCACTGCCGGCACATCGCCTGCTGCTTCAAGGATGGAGGCGAAGTGATTGCGCTGTGCAGCCGTTGAAATCCCCCGGGATAAAACACGCGGAATGACCATCAACCCCGCGGCGCCGGCTTGCTTTGCGTGGCCGGATAATGCAGTCGCACGCGCCGAATTCTGGGCGCCCGTGCCAACCACGACCGGCACGCCGGCGGCAATCAGCGCCTCGACGCCCATCATGCGCTGTTCGTCGGACAGCAAGGGCCAGTCGCCCATCGATCCGCAATACACAACAGCCCGCATACCGGCATCGATGAGTTCACGGCCTTTATTGGAGAGGGCCTGGAAATCGGGGATTCCGGCTTCGTCGCAGGGTGTCATCAATGCCGGGATGCACCCGGTGAACACGGTTTCGGTCATTTCTTTGGCCTTGGTGTAGATCAGGCGCCCTACGATAGCGGTTTAGGGCGTAAAATCAACTGCCCTGAAAGCCTGAAATGTCTGAAACCATGAAAGACAGCAAAGATCCGCCGCTGATCGAAATAGAAAACGCCACGGTCTGGCGCGGAACGACGCGCGTGTTCCATGAGTTCTCGTTGACGATCGGGCAGCATGAGCGCGTTGCCATACTCGGGCCCAATGGTGCGGGCAAGACCACATTGCTGAAATTGATCTACCGGGAGCTTTACCCGGTCGCAGGCGAGGATTCCCGGGTGCGGATCCTGGGCCGTGAACGATGGGATGTCTGGGAACTCCGTGAACACATCGGTATGTTGTCGCCGGACCTGCAAAGTGGATTCTCGCCAAACGCCACGGTTCTCGAAGTCATCGTTTCAGGTTTCTTCTCGAGCATTGGCGTGCATTATCAGCTCAGGGAGCATATTCAGCCTTCGCAGCTGGAAAAAACCAGGGAAGTGATGGAAACGCTGGGCCTGGATGCACTCGCCGACCGGGCGTTCGATACCCTCTCTACCGGGCAACAGCGCCGGTGCCTGCTGGGCAGGGCGCTGGTGCATGACCCGGACACCCTGATTTTCGACGAGCCGACTTCCGGGTTGGATCTGGCCGCCGGTTTCGATTACCTCGACCGGGTCAGGGACCTGGCGCGACGTGGGAAAAGCCTGGTCATCGTTACTCACCACCTCGGTGAAATTCCCCCGGAAATAGAGCGGGTGATTATCCTGAAGTCCGGGACAGTGCACGCGGACGGTGAAAAATCGTCTGTGTTGACGGCCGAAGCCCTCAGTGAAGTCTACGGAGTGTCGCTTCGCGTGACCGAAATCGAGGGACACTTCCTGGTATACCCGGCGGATCAAACCTGATGCGCTCGGAAGAACTCAAGGCAATCTACAGGGCATTGTCCGAGGCAGTCGACAGGCTGGAATTCGGGCCACCCGTGTCGTACGTTTACAACCCGCTGGACTATGCCCGTGAGCCGGTCGAAAAGTACCTTGACCTGGCCGGAAACAGCCAGAAAGAAATCCTGTTCCTGGGAATGAACCCTGGTCCATGGGGGATGGCGCAAACGGGCGTGCCTTTTGGAACCATACACATGGTTCGGGACTGGATGGGGCTGGAAGGCAGGGTGGGCCGGCCGGCCAGGGAGCACCCGAAACGGCCCGTCCTGGGGTTTGACGTTGAAAGGGAGGAAGTCAGTGGCAGCCGCTTCTGGGGCTGGGCGCGAGACAGGTTTGATACCGCTGAACGGTTTTTCAAGCACCATTTTGTTGCGAATTATTGTCCACTGGTGTTCATGGAGGAATCCGGCCGGAACAGGACGCCGGACAAGTTGCCGGTAAGCGAAAGAAAGCGACTGTTCGGCCTTTGCGATCACGCGCTGCAAAAGGCCGTGCGGGTGTTGCAGCCCCGGCTCATTATTGGCATTGGGAAATTTGCCGAAGAAAGGGCCAGGTCGGCCGTTGTGGAACCCGGTGTCCGGATCGGCCGGATTCTGCACCCGAGCCCGGCTTCGCCCGTCGCGAACAGGGGCTGGGCACAACAGGCGGAAGCACAATTAAAGGCACTCGGCGTGTTGTAAGCCCCGCGACTGCAAGGGCTGGAATCCATTATTTGACGCGCATCATTCATATTGACATGTTTGGCGTTTATACTTTGCTTTCCGACTCACCTGCAGAAGAAACTGATTGATGAATATTCCTGAAGTTGTACGTCACGAAGAACTCAAGAACTGGATCTCGGAAATGGCTGACCTGGTCAAGCCTGACCAGGTTGTGTGGTGCGATGGTTCAGACGAGGAATACGATCGCCTGTGCGGAGAACTCGAGGACGCGGGTACATTCATTCGCCTCAATCCCGACCTCCGTCCGAACAGTTTCCTGGCACGCTCCGATCCCAGTGACGTCGCCAGGGTGGAGGACAGGACTTACATCTGCAGTTTAAACGAGCAGGACGCCGGCCCAACCAATAACTGGATGAATCCCCGCGAAATGAAGGACATTCTTAACGGACTGTTCGATGGCGCCATGCGCGGCAGGACCATGTACGTTATCCCGTTCAGCATGGGTCCGCTGGGTTCGCCGATTGCGCAGATTGGCGTGGAAGTCACCGACTCGCCCTATGTTGTCGTCAACATGAAAATGATGACCCGGATGGGTAACGCGGTTTACGACGTATTGGGAACCGATGGTGATTTCGTCCCCTGCATGCATACTGTGGGCGCGCCTCTGGAAGCCGGCCAGGAGGACGTTTCATGGCCCTGCAACCCGGATGTGAAATACATCGTCCATTTCCCGGAAGAACGCTCGATCTGGTCTTACGGCAGTGGTTACGGCGGTAATGCGCTACTGGGCAAGAAATGCCTTGCGTTGCGTATTGCCTCGACCATGGCCCGGGATGAAGGCTGGCTGGCCGAGCACATGCTGATCATGGGTGTAACGGAGCCCAGTGGTGAGAAGACTTATGTTGCCGCTGCCTTCCCAAGCGCCTGCGGCAAGACCAATTTCGCGATGATTGTGCCGCCCAAGCAATTTTCCGAAAAAGGATGGAAGGTCACCACCGTTGGTGACGACATTGCCTGGATCAAACCCGGTGAGGACGGCAAGCTGTACGCGATCAACCCGGAAGCGGGCTACTTCGGCGTGGCCCCTGGAACGTCCTACGAGACGAACCCCAGCGCGATGGAATCCATCAAGGCCAATTGTATCTTCACCAATGTTGCCCTGACCGATGAAGGCGACATCTGGTGGGAGGGAATGGATGGTGATCCGCCTGCCCACGCCATCGACTGGCGAGGAAACGACTGGACGCCGGACAGCGAAACGCCGGCGGCACACCCCAATGCGAGGTTTACGGCACCCGCAGCGCAAAACCCGGTGATCGACGAAGAATGGGACAATCCCGCCGGTGTGCCCATCAAGGCTTTTGTTTTTGGCGGACGTCGCTCCGGCACCGTTCCCCTGGTCTACCAGGCCTTCAACTGGGCCTACGGGGTGTATCTCGCGGCAACGATGGGATCGGAGACCACGGCGGCGGCGTTCGGACAGCAGGGTGTGGTTCGCCGCGATCCCTTTGCCATGCTGCCATTTGCCGGTTATCACATGGCCGATTACTTCAATCATTGGCTGGACTTCGGGCGTAACATCAACGATCCACCCCGCATCTTCGGCGTCAACTGGTTCCGGCGTGATGAAGACGGCAAGTTCGTTTGGCCGGGTTTCGGGGAAAACATGCGCATACTCGAGTGGATCGTAAACCGCTCACACGTGCGGGTGGGAGCCATCGAGAGCCCTATTGGATGGGTGCCTCGTTATTCCGACATCAATTGGGACGGGGTGGATAACTTTTCCAAAGCCGACTTCCGCGGAGCCATGACCATTGACCGTGATGACTGGGAAAAGGAATTACTCCAACACGAAGAATTGTTCATTCGCCTGTACGACCGCATTCCGAAGGAAATGCTTGCGATCAAGGATCTGACCCTTTCGGCCATGTGGCGTACGCCGGACAACTGGGAAATGACTTCCGATCCCACCTGATTGGCGGAAGACCGGACCGGTCTGGACAGGAG
>JARFQZ010000128.1 GCA_029287515.1 Lysobacterales bacterium | reverse complement strand
AATTCCCGAAAGCCATCCAGGTAGCGAAATTCAGCGGCGATGGACCGGTGGATCCTGGCCTTGTCGCGGGGGGGCATTTCCAGGTTTTCAAGAAAGTCCATCAAGGCAGACTTTTTCAAATCCATGATGAGCACGTGGTTGGCAATGAACTGTGTCTGCCGTTGGTAGGCATAGTCCCACGGATAAAAAAACTCGTACCGGGGAAAGTCGAGGCTGTTGACGGGGGTTTCTTGCAGATGCTCCATGAGTGCTTCACGGCCGGCGACATAGTGCGGCAGCACCGACTCGGCCGAGGTCAGGCCATAGGGTTCGAGACTGGCCATGGCGTCTTGATGCGCATCGAAGCGTTCCCTCATCTCTTCCAGCCTGAGCGGCACCGGTTGGTTCGAGCCGACCAGGATGGTGTTGAACGGCCCGCGCTTGTGTGCGGGCAGAAAGTACCATAACTGGACGTGGGGGAAACTCTCCGCAAAGGTTTTCAATACCATGTTGTACAGCCTTGGCGGCAGCGTCGTGGGCACCCATTGCATCGCCAGCCCGCCGGTGGCCAGGTGGTCCCGAAGCATGTCGTAATAGTCGCTGGAGTATGAAAATCCATTGGATGCATACTCGTCCGCGGTTTTTTCGTCCGCCGAAATGACCCGGAATGTACCGGCCCGGGTCCGGAGATAACTGGCGATATCATCCACGACGATATCCAGCTTTGGATTGCCCAGTGCGTCGTGGTTTTCATCCGAGAACCAGGCAGCACCTTCGACCACGCTGGGTTCAATTTCCACGCCGGTAATACGGACCACTCCTTCATGGAGCAGGCTTTCTCCGAGCAGGATGCCCGAACCGACACCTACCGACAGTTCCGTGGAAACGTCATCCAGCAAAAGCTTGGGCAGATGGGCCAGCAGCAGTTGCTTGAATTCCGATTGGCCGGTGCCACCGATCACGATGCCGTCCACGCTTATGTGCTTTTCCCCGTTTTCGGGGTTGGCGAAGACCTTGGTCGTGGCCAGGGGTCCTTCGCGGTAGTACAAAGTCTCGAACCAGGGCTGTTCGCCGTCCGATGGAAACTGGAACTGAAGCGGCGTACGCCCCAGCAGAAAAACGGTTACAGCAAGTGCCGCCGGCAGGGCAATACGCCAGGCCGGCCGGGCAGGCGGCCCAAGCAACCTCGTGGCCAGAACCGTAAACCCGAGGGCGATGTTCAGAACAGCCATGGCCAGGATGCCCTTTTGAATACCCAGCCAGTTCAGCAGGATCAATCCGGGCAGCAGTGCGCCCGCCACGTTCCCCAGGGTATTGATGGCGTAGACCCTGCCTGTCACGGATCCCGTGGTTTCGGTGTCCCTGGCGGCGATCTGGCCCACCAGCGGGAAAGTGGCGCCTATCAGGATTGCGGGGACGAGCATGACCAGGAATGAAATGCCGAAACCGCTGAGCAGCAGGGTAAAGGCCTGGTCAGCGCTGCGCAGCAGGTACTGGCCTAGCGCCTGCGGATCGGAGGTGCTGAACAGCAGGGGCAGCGCCATGGCGGAAAAAACGCCTATAAAGACCTGCACCCAGCCGAAAATGACCGGGCGGTCCCATTCACGCTTCAACAGGAACCTGACCGCGTAGCCACCCAGCGCAATACCGGTCAGAAACGCCGCCAGCATCGTGCTCAGCGCATACGTCGAATTTCCCAGGATGAACACCAGCGAACGGGTCCAGAAAATCTCGTAAGCGAAGGAAGTTAATCCCGACAGCCCCAGGCCGAAAAGGATCAACCGGTAGGTGCCCCTGCCGGTCACCGTCACCGCCTGCCGCGCTTGCGCCGATGGTTCATTTACCGGTTTTACGGAATCCGGAACGAAGTTTCTCAATGTCGCTGAAATCATCAGGGCGATCAGCCCGATGACAAGGTTGCCTGCAACTGCAAGATAGACCGGAACGTGAATGCCGTAACGGCCGATCAGGAAAAAGCCTGTCAAAAGGACTCCGCTGACCGCACCGAACGTGTTTATGGCGTAGAGCGTCGAGATATTGATACCCACCAGCTTGCGGCGGTGGGAAAGAAACCGTGTCAGCACCGGCAGGGTGGCGCCCATCAGGATTGTCGGCGCCATGATCAGTAAAAAGGCCAGCCCGAACCGGGTGGCGCCGAGCAATGCCGGGGAAAATCCCACCCACTCGTAGATGGCCCGATGGGCCGGTCCCAGTTGGTGAAGCAGCAGGTGGGAAGCCAGTGCCGCGACGGCAATGCCGATTTCCAGGAACGCGTAAAGACGCAGGCAGTCGGGATGACGGTCGGCGCGTTTGCCGAATCGCCAGGCGCCCAGCGCCAGGCCGGACATGAAAGCCGCCAGCACGGTCCCGACGGCCAGCGCCGTGGAGCCGAACACATGCGTCATCATCCGCGCCCAGACCACCTGGTAGACCAGTGCGAGCGCGCCGGAGACGAAAAACAGCAGCAGGATCAGCCCGGTCTTGCGTTCAGGCATGCTGTGCCAGTAATTTTTTCATCACCATTTCGCCCAAAATTTCAACGTTTCCATGCTATCACGAGAACAAAAGACTGGATTTCTTTCACAGGAATTTGCATTTGCTTGATAGCGATCAGGTTTTGCAGGACACGACTCGCCTAGAATATTAGGTTCCCGGCTTGCACATCAATTGCAGTCGCAGTTTCCCAAAGGATAGTCAAAATGCCACATTTTCGCTTCTCCGATTATTGCCGGTTGGCACTGGCAATAACACTCCTTGCGCCTGCCGTTGTGCAGGCTACCAACGGTTACCAGTTGATCGGCGTCGGTAGTTACCAGAAGAGTCTGGCCGGCGCGGTTACAGCCAACCCCGGTTCCGCCATGACAGCCATCAGCAACCCCGCAGGCATGATCCGCATCGACCAGCGGGCTGATTTCTCGATGGAAGGCTTCATGCCGGACCGAAGCGTCGATTTCGAAGCCCTTGGCGGCGAAAAAAACGACAGTGACTCCGACCTGTACGGCGTGCCCTCCATCGGCTGGACCGCACCGGTCGGTGATCGAACGGACCTGTATTTTGGTGGCGGCATGTATGGCACATCCGGGCTCGGTGTGGATTACTCCGAAACCCTGATGATGCCCGCGGCCGCCAGTTTCACCGGCAATGACCTGATCTGGAGCGGCTACAGCAATATCGCTTTCTGGCAGATGGCGCCGTCCCTGGCCTGGAATCCTAACGAACGGCTGAGTCTCGGTTTCGCGGTCAATATCGATTATCAGCAGGTGTCCTTCGAACAGCGCATCCGCGATGATGTGACCGGCGCCCGGTACAACTTCGACCTCAGCCGAAGCGCCAATGCCTTCGGCCTCGGTTTGAGCCTGGGCCTGCTATACGACATCAATGACAACGTGACCCTGGGATTCACTTACAAGAGCAAACAGAATTTTACCGACCTGGACTACAACCTGGCCGAGGGCGACATTGACCTGACCCTGGTTGGTGGACCCGTGTACCCGGGCGGAAAGTACGTCCTGGACCTGGATTTTCCCCAGCAGGCCGCCTTTGGCGTGGCCTTCCGACCCGGTCAGCGCTGGACTTTGTCGGCGGACCTGAAGTGGATTGACTGGAGCGACACCATGGACAAGCTCACGGTGGAGGGTCCGGAAGGTTTTGATTTCGCCATGGACCCGGGCTGGAAAGACCAGACCGTCTTCGCCCTGGGTGTGGAATTCAATGTGAACGATCACCTGGACCTTAGGGCAGGATTCAATTACGCGGAATCGCCGATCGACGAAGACAATGCGGCAAACAACCTGATCTTGCCGGCCGTTATCGAGGACCACTATACCTTCGGGCTCAATTACCGGTTCAGCCGCTGGGAACTGGGGTTCCATTACATGTATGCGCCGAAGCAGACCGTCACCGCTAATTCGGGCTTCCCCGGAACATCGATAAGCCTCAAGGAACAAAGCGCGGGTATCAACCTGGGCTAC
>JARFQZ010000233.1 GCA_029287515.1 Lysobacterales bacterium | reverse complement strand
CAGGATGCTGTCGGCCAGCATTTCTTTCTGCCGTGGGTCGATGGTCAAGACACCGGCGCTTTCCAGTCCGGTCAGGGAATTCCAGGCCGACTGGCGCTCCCTGACCAGCAGGCCCCTCATGGCCCGGTCAAGGTCGGGGATCCTCGCGGTCAGGTCGGACAGGTTGCGGTACAGGAAACGGAATTCACCTTTCAGTTCGAAGCTCAGGTGAAGCTGGAACCAGAGCTGTTCCGCTTCCCTGAGCGATTCCGCAGACAGCTCGATCAGCGGTTTGAAACGGGTAAGGAATCGCTTGAACAGCTCGATGACGATATCGTCCTTGCTGCGGAAATGGTAATACAGATTGCCCGGACTGATATCCGCCTCGTCGGCGATGTGGTTGGTGGTCACGTTGGGCTCGCCATACGTGTTGAACAGCCCGAGGCTGGTGCTGAGAATCAGTTCCCGGGTGTCGCGCCGAGCCATGGTGCCGCCAGCCCCCTGCGCTCAGAACTGTCCGCCGAGTTTACGCACCAGTTCCACGTATTGAGTGCGGGCCTCATCCTGGCTTGTGCCCTTGAGTTTTTCCCAGGCTTCGTACTTGGCCACACCCACGAAATCGAAAAAGCCCGGCTTGTCACCCTGAACGTCTCCGTCGGAGCCCTGCTTGTACAGCGCGTACAACTGCAGCATGGTGTTGTCGTCCGGACGCTCCTGCAGGGATTTGACCGCCGCGGCGGCTTGCTCGAATAGTTCTGTGTCTGTGCTCATTTTCAATTTTTCTCCACTTGATCTGTGCAGCCATGACTCGCATTCGGTTCTGCTATGATCGTAACATTTCAGGGTCTGGACATCATTCTGGAGTGAATTTGCATGAGTTATTTCGTCACGGGCGCGACCGGTTTCATCGGCCATAATCTGATACCACTTTTATTAAAGCGCAGAGGGAAAGTCTATGTGCTGGTCCGCAAGGGCTCCGAGGATAAGCTTGACCGGCTAAAAGCCCGCTGGGGCAAAGCGGCCAAGCGCGTCGTGGCGGTACGCGGAGACCTGACCCGGCCGTTCCTCGGCGTCCGGCCGGCAAAGCGAAAAGAACTGGAAGGAAAAATTGATCACTTTTTCCACCTGGCCGCCATCTACGACCTGGCTGCGGATGCCGCTTCGCAGGAAGCGACCAACATCAATGGCACCCGCAATGCCGTGAAACTGGCCGAGGCATTCGGGGCGATGCGATTTCACCATGTCAGCTCGATCGCCGCGGCCGGTTTGTTCCCCGGAACGTTTACCGAGGACATGTTCGAAGAGGCGATTGGCCTGGATAATCCCTATTTCCGCACCAAGCACGATTCCGAGGGGCTGGTCCGTGAGCATTGCAGTATCCCGTGGCGCATTTACAGGCCGGCAATCGTCGTTGGCGATTCACGTACCGGTGAGATCGACAAGATCGACGGCCCGTATTACTTCTTCAAGCTGATCCAGAAAATGCGCCGGGCCATGCCGGCGTGGATGCCCGCCATTGGGCTCGAAGGCGGCAGGCTGAATATGGTGCCGGTGGATTACGTGGTGCAGGCGATGGACCACATTGCCCATCTGCCCCGGCAGGACGGCAAGTGCTTTCACTTGACGGACCCCAAGCCGATGCGGATTGGCCAGGTGCTGAACCTTTTCGCGGAGGCCGCGCACGCGCCCCAGATGAGCATGCGGGTAGACGCCCGACTGTTCAACCTGATTCCGTCGGTCGTCAGGCAGGGCATGATGATGTTGCCCCCGGTGCGGCGCATTTACCGCGAGGTGCTTGGTAGCCTGGGCATGCCGCCGGACGTGCTGAAATTCATCAATTACCCGACCAAATTCGACAGCCGGGAAACTCAGAAACTACTCAAGGGCACCGGTATCAAAGTGCCCCGGCTGGACGATTATGCCTGGCGGCTGTGGGACTACTGGGAACGCAATCTGGATCCGGACCTGTTCATCGATCGCAGCCTGCGTGGACATGTCAGGGGCAAGGTGGTGGTCGTGACCGGCGGATCATCGGGCATCGGCCATGCGACCGCGGTCATGATGGCCCGTGCCGGTGCACGGGTGGCGATTGTCGCTCGCGATGAGAGCAAGCTCGCCGATACCGTGCGGGAAATTGAAGAGGAGGGCGGTGAGGTGAAATCGTTCTCGGCGGACCTGGCAGAAATGGATGCCTGCGATGCGGCGATCGAAAAGATCGTTGCGCAGATGGGCCCGATCGATATCCTGGTCAATAACGCCGGCCGTTCGATCCGCCGGGGCATTGCGGCATCGTATGATCGCTTTCACGACTTTGAGCGCACCATGCAATTGAATTATTTTGGCAGCCTGCGTCTGATCATGGGCGTGTTGCCGCTGATGGAGAAGAAACGCAGCGGCCAGATCATCAATATCTCGTCCATCGGCGTGCTTTCCAATGCACCGCGGTTTTCCGCCTACGTGGCTTCCAAGGCGGCGATGGACGCCTTTTCCAGGTGTGCCTCGTCCGAGTTCAGTGACACGGGCATAAGCTTTACCACCATCAATATGCCGTTGGTCAGAACGCCGATGATCGCCCCGACCAAGATGTACGAAAACGTGCCTACCATCACACCGGAAGAAGCGGCGGCGATGGTCAAGCAGGCGGTCATTTACAAGCCGCAGCGCATCGCCACGCGACTGGGGATTTTTGCCCAGGTCCTGCACGCGGTTGCGCCAAAGGTTTCGGAAATCATCATGAACAGCGCGTTCCGGATGTTCCCGGACTCAGCAGCTTCCCAGGGTGTGAGTGATCAGCAGGTGGCGGCGTCCTCGGAGCAGGTGGCTTTCGCCAGCCTGATGCGGGGCATTCATTGGTGAGTTGAGGAGTCGCGCTTCCCTGCTCCCGCAACTTCGTTGCGGAAGGCGGCTGCACGCACGACGGCCTCAGTGCGGCGCTTCTTTGCCTGCGGCAAAACCGCACCACCCTTCGAAGCCTGTGCTCGACTGCATTGTTGGGTTCGCCTCTGGCTGGCGCCAACCGGCTCACACCCTGGAGTTTCGCGTGCGACGGTATTCCGGCAGCGCTTAACCGGCTAAACGGTCGAGCTCCCATTCAAGGTCGTCGAGGATTCGGCTGAGGTTTCTGCCTACGTTGCTGTGGCCGGACCACTCGGCGTTGAGGCTGTCCTGCAGGGAGCGTGATTTCTGTTGGAGTAGCTCGCGGTCCAGGCTCAAGCCGTGGCGTGAGAGGGTTTCATCCAGCTCGTCCGCGCGGTTGAGCAGGTCCATGCGGGTCAGGCGATAGGCGTGATCGCACAGGGCGTTGCGGCTGGCGAAGCTGAAAATGTTGGTGAAGAATATTTCTTCATCGCCGCGGTTCGGCTCTACCAGCATCAAATCCGTTTCAGGGTGCGTTTCGCGGTATTTCCTGAACGCCACGTTCATGCGTGACTGGATCAGGGCGCGAAACGTCTGCGAGAGGATCAGGGGCAAGCCGCCCTCGATCAGTTTCTTGATAGGGATGTGCGTGTCGTCTTCTCCCTGGCTGCTGGAGTCGTATGGCACCAGGGGATTAATGCCGAGCAGCAGGTCGACGCCTTCATCCAGCGCCACGGAGGCGTGCATGGTCCGGCGCAGGGCGCCATCGACAAAATACTGATCGCCGATTTTTACCGGTGGATACATACCCGGCAGCGCCGCACTGGCCTGGACGGCACGGGAAATGGAAATGTTGTAATGATCCTTTGCGCCAAAGCGCACGGCTGCGCCGGTGTCCAGGTCTACTGCAACGATGTAAAGCTTTTTCTTCAGATCGGTAAACCGGTTTGACCGGTGGCTGGATTCAAAAACCCCCATCAGGAATTTGTTGATGGCTTCGTTATCGAAAATCCCGCTGGGAATCGCCTGTCCAAGAGATCCCATCAGGCGGGCGATGCTGGCGTGCATCGGGTGCTTTACGATGTCCAGCAGGCTGTCTGTTACCACGCCCGGCACCTGACGGGCCCTTTTGATGTATTCACGGTAGGCGGGTTTCAGCAGTTTCTCCGGCTCGAACAGGTACTCTGCATGATTGTGTCCGGTGAATATGCGGCACATGTCGGCGGTGGTGATGTCGTTGGCGAGACTGGCAGCGATAAATGCGCCGGCGCTTACACCCACGTAAACATCGACATCATGCAGCCGCAGCCCCTTGATGGCCTCGTCGACCGCGCGAAGGGCGCCCAGTTCATAAATGGCGCCGACGGGTCCGCCGCCGGCCACGGCCAGGCCGATTCGGGGGGTGCCGACTGTGGTCTGTTTTTTAGCTTTGTGTAGGGTTAGCATAGTTACATAGTGTACGTAAATTGAGGGTCCGCCGCATGCCCCAGGTCAACCTTCCCCTGCCAGGATTTTTACCCATGACAGCCCTGTCCGGCGCCGCTTGAACAATGCAGAATCCCGGCGCCAATCGGCTGGAGGAAATGCTGGCCACAAACCATGACCTGGCGGAGAAAATAGCCGGCGAGGGCTTCCCCCTGCCGGAATTCGATGCGCTTCAGCGCTGGCAGCAGAACCGGCTGGCAACGACGTTTGCGGACCTGGTTCGCCAGGAGGCCTACCGGCCCGCCGTTACTTTCTTTCTGACCGAACTGTACGGTGGGCTGGATTTCCGCAAACGTGACCAGGACATGCACAGGGTCATGCCCGTGATGAAACGGTTTTTGCCCGACAGGGTTCTGTACATCATGTCAGAAGCTTTTGAACTGCAGGCAATCAGCCTGGAGTTCGACATGGAAATGGCGCGCCACATGAGGCTGCAGGGATTCGATGACCTGGACATGAGTGCTTACTGCGATGTTTATCTGGCCTGCAGCGACAAGCCCGGGCGTGAAAGGCAGATTCTGTTGATCAGGAAGCTTGGTTACGACCTGGACCGGCTGGAGAAGAAACCGCTGGTCAATACCCTGGTCCGGCTGTTGCGCGGCCCGGCGCACGCGGCCGGATTCGGCGCCTTGCAGGAATTCCTGGAACATGGCCTGGACTCGTTCAGGGCAATGGGTGACGTGGCCTATTTCATCGAAACGATTTACGAGCGGGAATGGGGTTCCATGGAAAGTCTTTTCGCCGGGGAGGCACAACCCTTTGGCTTCCGGGAACCTAGGTGAAGGTGCAGCCGAAGTGGTTTTCCAGGTACTGGGTGATCTCTTCCTCGATCACCGGTTTGAGGAAGATCAGCATGAGCCCGAGCCGGGCCCTGATCCTGATTTCATTCTCCCGGACGGTGATCTGCCCATTGACCCCGGGACGTTCGAAGTGAATATGGTCGCCTTCCCAGCCATAATTGATTTCGAATTTTTGCGCCAGGTCGCCCGCAAGCTCGTCCGCGGCTTTTTGCGCTTCTTCCTCTGGCATGGTGTGCCGTGCGAGCATATCTATATGGGACATCGATTGAATCCAAACGCTCCGGAACGCATCAGTTTAGACGTGATGCCGAAATTTGACCAGTCATCCGCCGGGCCGGGCGGCCTGTGAAGAAACCGGTTCGCAACCTCCTGTTGCTGCTGCTCGGGCTGCTTATCCTGGCGCCTCCGCTCGCTTACTGGGCAATCGATGCCTGGCTGGAATCGTCAGGCGGAAGACAAATGCTGGCAAAGAACCTCTCAGAGCGCACCGGGATGAATGTGACGCTTGGAGGTGAATTCGACCTGATGCTGCTGCCAGACATAGGCGTAGCCGGAACGGACCTGGCCATTGAAAGCCCATTGGCGGATCAACCTTTCGCCAGCAGCGCGGAATACGAAATATCGGTCGCGCTCAAGCCTCTTTTCAACGGACAGGTGCAGGTTGACTGGATCAGGCTCAGCGACGGTGAAATCCACCCCGGCCGTTACCGGGCCGTGCAGCCCGTTGCAGGGGACAAACAGGAAACCGGAACAGCGCGAATACCGAAGATCGAAGAGTTGACCATCCGGGATTTCCGGATCATCCCGCCGGGTTCGGATGACGGGGGAATCCAGGTCAGTGCTTTCCAGGTTTCAGGTTTTGCCGACCGGCGCAGTGCGCCGTTCAGCCTGGAAATCCTGGAATTGTTTTCAGCACAGGGCAACATTTTGCTGGACATGCAGGGTTCCAGCCTGCAATTGAACGAACTCCGCCTGGAAAGGTCTGGCCAGCGAGTGACCGGCGAGGCCTGCATCAACATCGGTGATCCGTTTTCCTTACACCTTGTGCTTCAAGCGCAGCAGCTTGATCTGGACTTGCTGAGGCAGGATCTTCCCGATACCGGCGGCTGGGCGGGCGATGGCGGGGAAGGCGCGCCTGCCGACATCCGGGTGCGTTTGAGCGTGGATGAACTGCATGCATCCGGCGCAGTGGCCCGTGGCGCAGTGCTGAGCCTTGGCCAGGAACCGGTATGCGGATCAGATTGAAGAAGATACAATGATCGATTAGGCATGAATTTGCTGGAAGGACAAACGGCCGGTGACAGATTCGAAGAAAAAAGCGGAGCCCCTGGATTCAGTACGCCGGGAAATCGACAGCCTGGATGCGAAAATCCAGGAGTTGATCAGTGAGCGGGCCCGTCTCGCATTCCGCGTACGCGAAAGCAAGAGCGCATCGCAGGATGCCGTTGACTATTTCCGTCCTGAACGGGA
>JARFQZ010000121.1 GCA_029287515.1 Lysobacterales bacterium | reverse complement strand
GACCACCACCATGTCCACAGCGCCGGAGCGCACCAGCATGTCGGTGATCTCTAGCGCCTGTTCACCGGTGTCCGGCTGGGACACGAGCAGGTCTTCAACGTTGACGCCGAGCTTTTCGGCATAACCGGGGTCCAGTGCGTGCTCGGCGTCTACAAAGGCTGCCGTGCCGCCCTGTTTCTGGCATTCGGCGATCGCGTGCAGCGTCATGGTGGTTTTGCCGCTGGATTCCGGGCCATAGATCTCCACAACGCGCCCCTTCGGCAAACCGCCTATTCCCAGGGCCATGTCCAGGGTCAATGAACCGGTGGAAACGGTCTGGATACCTTGTGCCGCCGTGGCGTCGCCCATGCGCATGATTGCGCCCTTGCCGAACTGGCGTTCAATCTGCTGAAGTGCTGCCGCCAATGCCTGTTTTCTGTTGTCGTCCATGTTCCTCTCCGTTATTTTGCCCGCAATTATGACACAGCCCAAAGTGTTGCTTAAGCCGATTTTTGGCCGGCGGGTTCAATTCCTACAGATCGCCCGAAATTTACCCACCCGGCCGTGCTTTCCAATGACCGATCGAGTGATATTCAACACCGCTTCTGACGCTGACCGACTCGATCAGATCGAACCCGTCCAGTGACCACTCAACCGCTTCGGGATCCATTATCGAGACCGGCTTTCTCATTTTGCGATAAAGCGTAACGTGAAAGTTCCAGGCCTTTTTGTCATAGCCAATGCCCGCCGCCAGCAAGGCATCCACCAGGGAATGCTGAAAACGGCACAGCGGATCCGGAATCTCACTGGCGCCCAGCCACAAGACGCCGGCGCGTCTGAACCGGCCGTAACGGTCCAGCACGATATTGCACGGTTCGAATTTCAGCCTGGAAGCGATCGCCTGGATTTGCGGAATCAGTTCGGGTGGCTGCAACCCCAGGAAAGCCAGCGTGGCGTGGAACTGCTGTGGCTTGGCCGCACGGCCGGCAACGTTGAGGCTGGCCTGGATTCTTTCGATACCCTTTCGGACCGCCGGGCCCGGAACCAGGGCGAAAAAAAGGCGATGACCCTTGCTCATTCCGGCAGGCGATCGATCAGCCCCTGCAGGGCATGCGATACGGTGTAACGCCTGACGGCTTCGCGGTCACCTGGAAATTGTTTCAGTTCGGCTTCGACTGATCCCCGGATGGACCATGCAAGCCAGACAGAACCCACTGGTTTATCGTCCGAACCGCCATCGGGCCCGGCGATGCCCGTTACCGCTACCGCGGTTTCCGTGCCGGCTCTTGCAACCGCGCCTGACACCATCTGCATTGCCGCCTCAGAACTGACAGCGCCCGCCTGTTCCAACACGATCCCGTCTACGCCCAGCATGTCTCGCTTGGCCCCGTTGCTGTAGGTGACGAACCCGCGCTCGAACCATGCGGAACTGCCCGCCCGGTCGGTGCAGCACTTGGCAATCCAGCCACCGGTGCAGGATTCCGCCGTGGACAGTGTCCAGCCGAGTTCCTTCAGCCTGGACGCCAGCACTTCGACCCGTTCAGCCAGTGCCGCATCGTCGGGAACGTGATTGTCCTGCACCTGAATGCCCTCACTCTTTCAGCATCGATCCGCATTAAGTTACACTGCTCAGGATGTCTTCACCAGCCCCGCTCAAGCAATCCAAAAAATCTGCAAAAGGCGCCCAGGGACACACGCCCCTGATGCAGCAGTACCTCCGGATCAAGGCCGAGTTTCCCGACACACTGCTGCTGTTCCGCATGGGCGATTTCTACGAGGTATTTTACGACGATGCAAAGCTGGCCGCCCGCTTGCTGGATATCACCCTGACCACGCGCGGCGAATCCGGTGGCGCCCCGATCCCGATGGCCGGCGTGCCCTACCATGCGCTGGATAATTACCTGGCACGCCTGGTGCGGCTCGGCGAGTCTGCGGCGATCTGCGAACAGGTCAGTGAACCGACACCGGGCAAGGGGCTGGTGGAACGAAAGGTAGTGCGGGTCGTCACCCCCGGTACGATCACCGAGGAAGCCCTGCTGGAATCCCGGCAGGAAAATCTTCTGGCGGCACTGGCTTCCACCAGGGAGACTCTCGCACTGGCCTGGCTTGAACTGGCCTCGGGCCGTTTCCAGGTGCGCGAGCTGCGCTCGATGGAGGCCGTCGAAGCGCAACTGGAACGGTTGCAGCCGGCTGAATTGCTGGTAGAGGAAGGCATTGAACTGCCGTTCGGAGAAATGGACGGCCTGCGCCCTCGCCCGCCCTGGAAATTCGACGAGGACCAGGCCGAAAAATTACTCTGTGAGCAGTTCGAAACCTCGGATCTTCGCGGTTTCGGTATCGAGGAGATGCCGGCCGCGGTGACTGCCGCCGGTGTGCTGCTCGACTACCTGCAGGAGACCCAGCGAACCGCCCTTCCCCATCTTCGCGGCATCCGACTGGAACAGGAGGAAGAGTTCCTCCACCTGGACGCCATCAGCCGGCGCAACCTGGAAATCGAGACCAGCCTGGGCGGCGACAAGCGCGCCACCCTGGCAGCCGTCATCGATTCTTCGGTCACCGCGATGGGTGGACGATTGCTGCGCCGCTGGCTGAACAGCCCGCTCCAGAACCGCAAACGGCTGGCACGCCGCCACGACGCCATCGGCGCCCTGCTGGCGGGCCACCGCTACGAGGCGTTCCGCGAAGAGTTGCGCGGCGTTGGAGACGTTGAGCGCATCCTTTCGCGCATCGCCCTGGCCACCGCGCGCCCGCGAGACCTGACCACGCTACGGCATGCATTGGGGGTGATGCCTCGCCTGGCGGCGATCCTGGGCAGCGGTGATGAAGACCTGCAAACGGCCGTTGGAGCGTTGCCGGTTTTCCCGGAACTGCACGATCTGTTGATTCGCGCCATTATTGAAGAACCCCCGATGCTGATCCGCGACGGCGGTGTGATTGCCAGGGGCTTTGACGAGGAACTGGACGAGTTGCGCGGGCTTTCGGAAAACGCAAGTGAATTCCTGCTGGCGTATGAAACCGAGCAAAAGGAAAAAACCCGCATCCCGAGCCTTAAAGTCGGCTATAACCGGGTGCACGGTTATTACATCGAGGTGACCCACACACACCAGCACCTGATACCGCCCGAGTACACCCGCAAGCAGACGCTGAAAGCCGCCGAGCGCTATATCACCGAGGAACTCAAAACTTTTGAAGACCAGGTGTTGTCCAGCCGCGAACGCGCCCTGGCCCGGGAGAAACACTGCTACAACCGGTTGCTGCAGCAATTGCTGGACGAACTGGAATCCCTGCAGGACATGGCGTCGCGACTGTCCCGGCTGGACGTGCTGTGCACCTTTGCCGAGCGGGCCGAACGGCTGGACCTGGTGCAACCCGAACTGACCGCAAAGGATGGATTGACGATCGAAGGCGGGCGTCACCCGGTAGTCGAGCAAATCCAGGATGAGCCTTTCACGCCCAACGATATCCGGCTGGATGAGCGGACCCGCATGCTGATTATCACCGGCCCCAATATGGGCGGTAAATCGACCTACATGCGCCAGACCGCGTTGATTATCCTCATGGCGCACGCCGGTTGCTGGGTGCCGGCCCGGTCCGCTGTGATCGGCCCGATCGACCGGATTTTCACGCGCATCGGCGCCGGCGACGACCTGGCCCGCGGGCGTTCTACCTTCATGGTGGAAATGTCGGAAACCGCCAATATCCTGCACAACGCAACGGCCCACAGCCTGGTGCTGATGGACGAGATCGGTCGCGGCACCAGCACCTACGACGGCCTGGCGCTGGCCTGGGCCTGCGCCGCCCACCTCGTGCGTCATGTCGGCGCCTATACGCTATTTGCAACCCATTATTTCGAACTGACCCGGCTGGCTGAGACGGAACCGTCCGTGGCGAACGTCCACCTGCGTGCCGTGGAGCACAAGGACAAGATCGTGTTCCTGCATTCAGTCCAGGAAGGCCCGGCCAGCCAGAGCTACGGCCTGCAGGTTGCGGCGCTCGCCGGAATCCCCGCCAAAGTTTTGCGCCGGGCCCGCCAGCACCTGGCCACACTGGAACGCCAGCAACATGCCGACGAACCCCAATTAGGCCTGTTCGACCAGGCAGCCTTTACAGAGCCTGAAGAGCTTGATGAAGACATAGAATATAACAAGTTACGAGATAAACTTGATAAAATAGATCCAGACTCAATCACACCACGCGAAGCGCTCGCCCTGCTGTACGAACTCAAAGACCTGTGACCGGAAAAGTCCGAATCGACAAATGGCTCTGGGCCGCGCGTTTCTACAAAACCCGCGCCCTCGCCCGCGACGCCATCAAAGGCGGCAAAGTCCAACTCAACGGCACCCGGGTCAAGCCCGGTAAGACCCTCGCGCTGCAGGACCAGCTCGTCATTCGCAAAGGTGAAGATGATTTCCAGATCACTGTGCTGGAACTCGGTGACCGACGAGTATCAGCTCAACTGGCCCAGGAAAGGTATGAGGAAGACGCGGAGAGCAAAGCCCGGCGTGAAGCCGCTATTGAGAAGCGCAAACTGGACTACCAGGCACGAGCTGGCCGCCCACGACGCCCCGACAAACGCCAGCGCCGCCAGATAATCCGTTTCACCAAGCAAAAATAGAACCGGGTTTTAGCCTATAAAGGACGATATCCCACAGAGGTGTCGGGTGCCCACCCCTTATTTCAGGACCCGCGGGGGTCGGGATCATCCGAGGGGCCCACCGGGACGTAGTGGGCGGGTGCGGCAATGAGGGGGGGGGACCCGGGCCGTCTGGTGCCAGGTTCTCGTGGAGGCT
>JARFQZ010000192.1 GCA_029287515.1 Lysobacterales bacterium | reverse complement strand
TGGGCTCGGAGATGTGTATAAGAGACAGGAGCCACAGTCAGCAGTCGAACTAGCACAGGTTTCGGTTTTGATGGGGTCGGTTTTGATGGGATCAGATCCAATTTCTGACGGATTAATTGGATCTGACCCCCTTTTGTGACTGTTCGGGAATTTAAGGTGCCCGCATACTATTCTGGTGAAATTGTCACTGGATTACTTTCAATTTATTCTGTTAGCGAAAAGGTGTTGGTATTTGCAGAGCGGAATGAGGCTATCCAGGATGTAGAATTTAGTGTTTACTCGACGTACCCAAATGATAAACCGAGAATTTCTGTACAGAATGGCCTCATATCTGGATACTTGGTAAAGATACCCTGGCACTACAAATTCCTGATCAATTGACGACACTCTTGAGGAATACTCTAGACACAAAAAAAGCCACCTCGATGGTGGCTTCTTTCTGGCGCTGATTCTTTCACAATCAACGCCTTAGGGATATGGCGTCCCCTAGGGGATTCGAACCCCTGTTGCCGCCGTGAAAGGGCGGTGTCCTAGGCCTCTAGACGAAGGGGACACTGTTGGTGGAGCTAGGCGGGATCGAACCGCCGACCTCTACACTGCCAGTGTAGCGCTCTCCCAGCTGAGCTATAGCCCCGCAGAGCCGCAGCATAGTACTGATTCGGCCCGGAAATGTCAACGTGGGAAAGTCGAATTTTTAATTTATTTTTTGTTCTGAAGCCGCCTGCATGGTTGCCACGCTGTGGCCCTGCTTCAACAGGTAATCCAGCCACCGGTCCAGCGCCCTGTTTCGGCGCCAGGCCTGCAGCATGATCTGCCTGATCGGGAAGGACGGGTGCGCCGTTCTCACGCAGCCCTGCCCCACGTTGAAGGAAGTAGCCTCGGCGATATGGGCATCGTGATAGAACCTGATGTGTGCGTCAGGCGCATAGCTTCGTTCCTCGCCATCGCGGAATTCATAAGTCAGTCTGAAAAAGGTCGTGTAATTATGCCGCTCCAGGATTTCCATCCTCAGGTCTGGCGAGCCGGACACGCGGGACATCAGCACGTCATGGAAAGCGAACTGGTCGGGGATCAGCAGATGCAGTTGGCGATAGATCTCCTCCTGCACCTGTTGCAGGCGTCTCAGGGCAGGTTTCTTGCCCAGGCTGTTTGATTGATAAAACGACACCATCAGTTCGTCACTCGAAGCCCTCCCGGACCACAACCGGTTTTCGGATAATTCACCAGCGAATCGTACAACAACTTCTGGTGATCATAGAATAATGCGTTTGCAGTTTAGCAGTTCACGAAGCTATTTATGACCGGCAAGGCCGCCCATAAAAGACCTGTAATACCGGAGTTCCTCGATGGACTCGCGAATGTCGGAAAGCGCTTCGTGCCGGTTATGCTTGTTGAATCCGCCCGCCACTTCCGGAGCCCACCTGTTGGCAAGCTCTTTGAGCGTACTGACGTCCAGGTTCCGGTAATGAAACCAGCGCTCCAGGAGGGGCATCTGGCGGTACATGAACCGACGGTCCTGGCAGATACTGTTGCCGCACATGGGCGAAGACCCCTGCTCCGTCCACTGCTGAACAAACGCCAGGGTGCCCTGCTCCGCCTCGTGCATTTCGATGTTGCTTTCAATCACCCGGTCCCAAAGGCCCGAAGCCGTGTGATGGGTCCGGTTCCAGTCATCCATTGCATTAAGTGCCGCCAATGGATGGCTGATGGCGTAGACCGGCCCTTCCGCGAGTTCCCGCAGATTGACGTCGGTGACAATAGTCGCAATTTCCAGGATCGTGTCGGTGTCCGGATCCAGGCCCGTCATTTCAAGATCGACCCAGATCATGTGTTGCGAATTCACTTTGTTCATGGCGTGAGTTTGCTTGATCAAAAGCACAGGTACAATAGCACCCATGAAATCGGAAGCACTGGTGTTGGTTTCTTACGGCAATCGCGGGATTGTCGAATTGCCTGATGGCGGACAGAGTGTCTGCAGCTACCGCCGCTCGGTGGGCCGCCCATTCTGCGGGGACCGTCTCCTGGTGGAACTGACCGGCGAAGACACTTCCCTGTTGGTGCAAATCCAGGAGCGGGACAACGAATTCGCCCGGGCCAATTCACGCTTTCAGAAACAGGTGATTGCCGCCAATCTCGACCAGGTGATGATCGTCATCGCAAGGAAACCGCCGCCGAGCACCGACCTGGTGGAGCGCTATCTCGTGGCGGTCCACAGCATGGGTATCCGGCCGGCCATCGTTTTGAACAAATGCGAGCTACCCGGAGATTCGTCCGCCGGCACGGCCAGCCCCCTCAACCGCCTCGATGATTACCGGGGCCTGGGATACGAGGTCCTGTACACGTCCTGCAAAGGTGAACCCGGTACCGACACCCTCATCCCGGTGTTGAATGAAAAAACCAGTATCCTGGTGGGGCAATCCGGAGTCGGCAAATCATCACTGGTCAACGCCCTGCTGCCCGACCTGGAACTCCAGACAGGCGCCCTTTCCCGCGTGACTGGAAAAGGCACACATACAACGACAACCACCATCATGTACTCACTCGCTTGCGGCGGCAGGCTGATCGATTCACCGGGAGTCTGGGAGTATGGGCTGTGGCAAATGTCCCGGCAGGAACTGGCTGACGGATTCATCGAATTTCGACCTGTTGCCGGTCAATGCAAGTTCAATGACTGCAGGCACTCCGGCGAACCGGGCTGCGCCATTCGCGAAGCCGTGGAGCAGGGCCAAATCCTTCAATGGCGGTATGACTCCTACCTGCGCCTGCTGGATCAGAACCGATAAGTGGAACGGCCGGTAGCCGGGTCGTGGTATATTTAAAGCCCCAATAAACTGATGTATGGAGGCAGTGACATGACACGGACAGTTCTGGCGCTGATTTTCACAATTCTTGCCGGCTTGCTGGTGCCCTTCTCGTTATCCGCAGATGTCTTGCTGATAGAGGAAGTCAGGCAATCTGATCGAATGGAAGTCCCGGATAACGGCATGACGACCGCAGATGTGCGGGCCCGCTTTGGCAATCCAGTCAGGGAACACAGCCCGATTGGCGATCCGCCCATCACCCGGTGGGAATATGAAAAGTGGAGCGTCTATTTCGAGTACAAGGTCGTACTTTTCACGGTTTTGCACAAAGGCGCGGTGATCGACAAGAAAACTGAGTAAGAAATGGCCGCCGGGATAGGGTATCCTTGCGCCCTTTCCCAATCAGGCACTGTAGATGGCCGAAGACATACTCCACGATCAACCGGTCCGACACATCACCAGGGATGGTGTCGAGTACACGATTCTCGGCACCGCCCACGTCTCCCGCGCCAGCGCCGAAGCCGTCAAGGAGATGGCTTCGTCCGGCGAATACGACGTCGTCGCGGTTGAATTGTGCCAGGCTCGCTATGACGCCCTGACGGCGGAGAGAAAATGGACGGACCTGGATCTTTATAAGATCATCCGCGAAGGGAAAGCCGGCCTGGTCATGGCCAACCTCGCTCTGAGCGCCTACCAGCGCCGAATCGCGGAACAGTTCGGGATTGAACCCGGTGCAGAAATGCGCGCAGCGACCGTAGCCGCGAAGGAAAGGGACATCCCGCTTCAGCTCGTGGACCGGGACCTGGCCACCACCCTGCGCCGGAGTTATGCGAGCGTCCCCTGGTACAAGCGCATCTACCTGATGGCCGGACTCGGCCTGGGCATGATCAGTTCGGATGAGATCGACGAGGAAGCCATAGAAAAACTCAAGGAAGGTGACATTCTCGAGTCGACCTTTACCGAGTTCGCGGAGCAGTCCCCCGAACTTTATGAAGCCCTGATCGCCGAACGCGACC
>JARFQZ010000118.1 GCA_029287515.1 Lysobacterales bacterium | reverse complement strand
GATCGAGGCCGAGCCGGACGCTTCGGGCGATATCGACCTGCTGATGAAGCAGGCGCTTGGAAAAATCGCTTTCCTGCCGTTCGGATTGCTGGTGGACCAGTGGCGCTGGAAAGTGTTCGCTGGTGAAGTCGGCCCGGAGGGTTACAACGATCTGTGGTGGCAATTGCGCGAACAGTACCAGGGCGTGGCGGCACCCAATGATCGGCCGGCAGACGCCTTCGATCCGGGCGCCAAGTACCACGTACCGGGCAACACGCCGTATACGCGCTACTTCCTCGCCCACATCCTGCAATTCCAGTTCCACCAGGCCCTGTGTGAAATGGCGGGTCATGAAGGCCCCGTTCACCGCTGCTCGTTATACGGCAGCAAGCCGGCCGGTGAGCGGTTGAACGCAATGCTGGAAATGGGGCGGAACAAGCCCTGGCCGGACGCCCTGGCGGCACTGACCGGGTCGCCGGAAATGGATGCGACGGCGATCCTGGACTATTTCGCGCCGTTACAGGCCTGGCTGGACGAGCAGAACGCCGGCCGCCAATGCGGCTGGTAACCGGCCGGCACTATCGCAATCTGCCGAGTCTTTGGCCCATGACGACGTCGTCGCCGCTTTCGTAGTGTTCGATGGCGGAGACGGCACCCGGGGGCAGCAGCAGGATGACGGTCGAGCCCATGTTGAAGCGGCCCATCTCGGCGCCGCGGGCCAGGCGAATGTCGTGGCGACTCCAGTCACCGTGAGTGATTTTTCGCCCGCGCGGCGGTGTGACCACGCCTGACCAGACGGTTTCCATGCTCGAAACCAGCATTGCGCCGACCAGGACCAGCGCCATCGGCCCGTGAGTAGTATCGAACACGCTGATCACCCGTTCGTTGCGGGCAAACAGGTTCGGCACCTGCCTGACCGTATAGGGGGCGACGCTGAACAGCCGGCCCGGCACGTGAATCATCCGCTGCAGATGCCCTTCAAGCGGCATGTGCACCCGGTGATAGTCGCGGGGTGACAGGTAAACTGTCGTGAAAAAGCCATTGGTGAACTCGACACAGGACGGATCGTTGGCGAGCAGCGTGCGCACCGAGTAATGCTGCCCCTTGGCCTGCAGGATGCGGTCGTTGGTGATGCGTCCGCTCTGGCTGATTTTTCCGTCGCTGGGGCTCACGAAGGCCAGGGGGTCCGGGTCGATCTGGCGCGCGTCCGGTTTTAATTCGCGGGTGAAAAAGTCATTGAAGGTTTCGAATTCGGAAATGTTCTCGATTTTTGCTTCTTCCCAGGCCACCCCGACCATGCTGCCGATAAGGGCGATCTGCGAGTTCTTTACCGGGGCCAGGCGGATCCGCATGAACGCGTAAACAAGACGCGAAAGCAGGTGGTGGGGCAGCAGGTACTGGATACCCGACAGCAGTTTTTCGATCAGTCCCATCAGTTGATGACCCCGGCGAGTTCTGCCGTGATTGTATCTGAACTGTGCGGCGCCGGAAAAACGCCATGCAACCTTCCTTCGGGGTTAATCAGCAGGATGCTTGCAGAGTGGTCCACGGTGTAATTCAGGTTGCCGGGCTCGTGGTCCTCGATGCGGTAGGCAATACCCAGTTGCATCGTCAGCGGGGCAAGCTGTTCCTGGGGCCCGGTAACGCCCGTAAAGGCCGGATCAAAATATTCGACATAGTTTTTCATCCGCTCCGGCGTGTCCCGCTCCGGGTCCACGGAAACAAAAAGGATCTCCAGGTTTTCAGCTTTTTCCGGGTATTCCTGCTGCAGTTTTTCCCGGATCAGGCTGAGGTCATAGAGGGCGCTGGGGCAAACATCGGGGCAATGGGTGAAGCCGAAGAAAAGCAGCGACCAGTGGCCTTGCAGGCGGTTCAGTGAGAACGGCTCGCCTTCGTCGTCGACCAGCGCGAAATCGGCGACCACGCGGGGTTCGGGTAAGGTCATCAGTATCGCGTCCGACGGCTGGGGCGGACCCTGCATGACCTTCCAGAATGAAATACCGGCAGCCGCACTGAGGACTCCGACAAAAACCGCGAGCAGTATCACCCTTGCCTGGCTGTTTTTAGAATTCTTTTTCATCGCCGGCCTATTATACTGCGGCACATGACGATAGCTGAACTCATTGATCAAATAACGCAGCAATTGGAGCGTGCGGATCTCTGTTTCGGGCATGGCACGGACAACGCCAGGGACGAGGCGGCGTGGCTGGTGCTGCACGTGGCCGGAGAGCCTCTGGACGGCAGTTTCTGCGACTGGGGCAGGGCGGTGACACCCGCGGAGCAGGAAAAGGTCGCGCAGCTGCTGGACCAGCGCTGCAGCCGCAGGGCGCCGTTGGCTTATCTCCTGGGCAAGGCATGGTTTGCGGGCCTGGAATTCGTCATCAATGAAGAGGTGCTGGTGCCGAGGTCTCCGCTCGCCGAATTGATCCTGGACCGGTTTCAGCCCTGGGCGCGGCCGGACAGGGTCAACCGCGTACTGGACCTGTGCACGGGCAGCGGCTGCATCGCGATCGCCACGGCGGTTCATATGCCCGGCGTCCGGGTCGATGCCGCGGACATCAGCGCCGCCGCACTGGAAGTTGCCCGGCGCAACGTGCAACGTCACGGCCTTGAAAACAGGGTGTTCTTGCTGCAGTCCGACCTTTTCAACGACATACCCCCGGCGGCGTACGACCTGATCGTCTCCAATCCGCCTTACGTGCCCGCAGGGTCAATCAGCGGGTTGCCGGCCGAGTATTGCGCCGAACCCGGCCTGGGGCTGGCCTCCGGCGAGGACGGGTTGGACGCGGTGCTGACGATCCTTCTGGACGCGCCCCGCTTTCTGGGAGAGGATGGCATTCTTGTATGCGAAGTGGGGGAGAGCGAGCAGCGTTTGGCTGAAGCCCTGCCATCTGTACCGTTCACCTGGCTCGAATTTGCACACGGGGGCAGCGGTGTATTTGTGCTGACAAGGAAACAATTGGAAGAGGCGGGTGAAGCACTGACCGCCTTGATCAGGAAAAGAAGTTATGTCGTATAACAGTTTTGGACACATTCTGCGGGTGAGCACATTCGGCGAAAGCCACGGCCCGGCCATCGGCTGCCTGATCGATGGCTGTCCGCCCGGCCTTGAAATTACGGCTGAGGAGATCAGGGACGAAGTGCTGAGGCGCGCTACGGGAAAAAGCCGCCACACCTCGCAGCGGCGGGAAAAAGAGGACGTGCAGATCCTCTCGGGCGTATTCGAAGACCGGACCACGGGCACGCCCGTTGCGCTGCTGATCGAAAACACCGATGCGCGCTCGAAGGACTACGAAAACATCAAGCGCCAGTTCCGCCCCGGCCACGCGGATTACACGTATTGGAAAAAATATGGTTTTCGCGACTACCGCGGCGGCGGCCGTTCCTCGGCACGGGAAACCGCCGTGCGGGTCGCGGCCGGGGCGATTGCGCGCAAGTGGCTCAGGCAGACGCTTGCCGTGGACATACAGGGCTGGCTGGCGCAACTGGGGCCGATCCGTACAGATACCGTCAAAAACTGGGAATGCGTCGATGACAACCCGTTTTTCTGCCCCGACCCCGGTGTGGTGCCTGAACTGGAGTCTTACATGGACGCATTGCGGAAATCGGGCGATTCGGTCGGAGCAAGGGTCAATGTCGTTGCGCGGAATGTGCCGGCAGGCCTGGGCGCTCCCATTTATGGAAAACTGGACGCCGAACTGGCCAGTGCGATGATGAGTATCAACGCGGCCAAGGGCGTGGAAGTGGGCGCCGGATTTGACTGCGTGGCGCAGAAAGGAACGGAACACAGGGATGAAATGACTCCGGACGGGTTTCTGAGTAATCATGCAGGCGGTATTCTGGGCGGGATTTCCAGCGGCCAGGACATCATCGTCAGTACTGCGTTCAAGCCCACGTCCAGCCTGAGAATTCCCTGCCGCGGGCTGGATATCGATGGCAATGAAGTTGAGATTGTGACCAAGGGACGGCATGATCCCTGCGTTGGCATCAGGGCCACCCCCATCGTGGAAGCGATGATGGCACTGGTATTGATGGACCATGTGCTGCTGCACAGGGCACAGACAGGAAACGAGAAATGAGCGGAAAACCTTCAATAGCCGTCGTCGGCGCCACCGGCGCCGTCGGTGAAGTCATGCTTTCCATCCTGGCGGAGCGCGGATACCGCGAGGACCAGGTCACAGCGCTGGCCAGCGAGAGATCTATCGGGAAAGAGGTTGAATTCGGGATCGTGCAATTGCCGGTCGAAGACCTGGCGACTTTCGATTTTTCCGGCACCGACTATGCCCTGTTTTCGGCAGGCGGTTCCGTGAGCGAAGAATTTGCGCCGCGCGCTGCCGGGGCAGGCGCCATCGTCATCGACAATACCTCCGCCTTCCGCTATGACGACGATATTCCGCTGGTGGTGCCGGAAGTCAATCCGGAGGCACTGGAAGGAATTACGGGCAGCGCGATCATTGCAAATCCCAATTGTTCCACCATCCAGATGGTGGTGGCGCTGGCGCCGGTTTATCGCGCTGTCGGCATCAGTCGCATCAACGTGGCCACCTACCAGTCGGTATCCGGCGCCGGTCGCCAGGGAATGCACGAACTGGCCATGCAGACTGCTGCCAGGCTGAATTTCAATGAGCCGGAAGTCAGCAAGTTCGCCCAGCCCATCGCGTTCAATGTGCTGCCCCAGATCGACGAAATGCAGGACAACGGGTACTCACGCGAAGAAATGAAGATGGTCTGGGAAACGCAGAAAATCTTCGCTGACCCCGATGTGATGGTCAATGCCACCGCGGTGCGTGTGCCGGTGTTTTACGGTCATTCCGAGGCGGTGCATTTCGAGACGCGCGAGGCAATCAGCATTGATAAAGTACGGCAGTTGCTGGAAGATGCAGAAGGTGTTGAAGTGATCGAAGGCACGGACATGATCCACCCCACCGCGGTGACCCATGCAGCGGGCAAGGATCCGGTTTACGTCGGTCGCCTTAGGGCTGATATCAGTCATCCAAAGGGCGTGGACATGTGGGTTGTTTCCGATAACGTGCGAAAAGGCGCTGCTCTGAACGCGATCCAGATTATGGATTATCTTGAAGAAAAGAAGATTTCCAGTGGAAACAGTGGGCAAGCGAACGTAAACTCTGCATAGAAACATAATCACAGACCTGTTCTTCTGAACGTCAGGGAATGACGGAGGGACTCATGAAGACCAAATACCGCATCAGTACTGCAGCCTTCCTGGCAGCAGCTTCTTTAACTTTCAGCTCACCGGCCTGGTCGCTGGGGCTGGGCGATGTCACCGTGGAGTCGTACCTGAACCAGCCTCTGCAGGTTAAGATCGACCTGATCACGCGCGAGACCGATGACCTTGCCGCGGTGAGGGCCCAGCTGGCTTCCGTCGATGATTACGAATTGATCGGAGCCAGCCGCGAGGCGATGCCGGTTCCGATCCGTTTTTCCGTGGAAGATATTGAAGGGGACGCCTACCTGCTGGGAACCAGCAATCTGCCCGTTAAGAACCCGGTTGTCAGGCTGATCGTGGAAGTGACGTATGCCAGCGGCCGCTTGCTGCGCGAGTACACGGTTTTCCTGGATCCGCCAACCCACGCTGCCCAGGCGCCGATACCCAGGGTGGACAAGCGCAAAAACCCGCCAGTTGCAGAACCGTCGCCTGCTCCGGCGCCCGCACCGGCAGAGCCGTCCGCCGAAACGCCGGCGGAACCGGAAGAGATGCAGCCGTCAGCGGCCCCCGCCGAGCCGAGCCAGGGCGAGTATGGCCCGGTGGCAAGCGGGGAGACCCTGTGGGAAATTGCCAAGGACTGGTCACGCGGTTCCGGCATGGACCTCAACAAGGTGATGATCGCCATTCAAAGGGAAAATCCCAACGCGTTTCTCAGGGGCAATATCAACCTGCTCAAGCGGGGCGCGATACTGCGGATGCCGCGTGCGGAAGATGTGCGCAACATGTCCACGGCTGCCGCGATCAGCGAGGTTTCCGCGCAAACCGAGGAGTTTCGGGGAAGCAAGCCCAGCGAGACCGTGGCCAGCCCCTCGACCCCCCTGCTGGCCGGGGAAACCGACAGTTTCGCTGAACCGGAGCCTGTTCAGCCACCTCCCGCGCCTGCCGAGACGCCCGTAAGCGAAATCGAAGAGGAGCTTGTCGAACCAGAGGAAGACCTTGCCGCGCCCGAAGCGGATATCGCAGAAGCTGTGAGTGAAGAGACGCCCGGGGAGCCTGAGCAGGAGCCACTTGCCGGGGCGGATTCGGAACCACAGCTGCGGGACCAGCTGGAACTGGTGCCGCCGTCCGAGGAAAGTGACCTCGACAGCGCTTACGGGTTTGAAGAGACGGAAGAAGTTACCGCCGATGCCTCGGTCGCAACGTCCACGTTGCGCGAGAACCTTGCCCGCACCGAAGAAGAGTTGATCACACAGCAGCAGCAGAACGAGTACCTGGAACAGCGTATCAAAGAGTTGGAAGCCCAGCTCG
>JARFQZ010000049.1 GCA_029287515.1 Lysobacterales bacterium | reverse complement strand
ACGGGGCCTGGGTTAAACCAGACCCGGTTCCACGCAAGAAGGACATCATCCTGCTGGTCGCAGGCTTTACCACCTACATCATCGTCGCCCTGGCTCACCAGTGGCTGTTTGGATTTTCACCGTTTGCTTGATTCAGGAGTTTTTAAATGATCGGATACGTCACCCTTGGAACCAATGACCTCCCTCGCGCTGTAGCGTTTTACGATGAACTGATGGCCGAATTGGGTGCCGGGCGCTTCATGGAAGTCGACGATATTTTCGTGGCATGGGCGGCTGCGCCCGATAAACCCGGCCTGTCGGTGACGAAACCCTTTGATGGCAATCCCGCGACGGTCGGCAACGGCACCATGGTTGCGCTGATGGTGGACTCACCGGAACGGGTGCACAAGGTCTATGACAAGGCTCTCGAGCTAGGCGCTGCGGACGAGGGCGCAGCCGGCCCACGGTCCGACGGTTTCTACGCCGGTTACTTCCGCGACCTCGACGGCAACAAGCTGAACGTGTTCTGCATGACACAGCCCAGTGAGTGAATAACACTTTGCCATGAAACGGCACGAAACCATCATCAACCTGGATTAAGGGGACCTGAAATACCTGGCTGTCAGCAACGTCGCCTATCCTGACGGAGGTAGCAGAGTATCGCTTCAGGGCTTCCAGAACAGGTGCTCAAGCGGGCCGCCGTTGTAGGACCAGATCGCCAGGTTCAGGAGCCACAGGCAGATGATCCAGAACAGGTAAGGCAGCATCATCAATGCGGCCTGCCTGGACAGCTTGCTGAATGCCCGCATACAGAACAGTGACATGCCCGCCATGACGCTCAACAGCAGCAGGCTGTAACCCGGCCGGTGCAGGCCAAAAAATACCGCGAACCAGCAGACGTTCAGGACCAGCAGAAGTACCCACCAGGTGATCGCGCCGGTACGGGAATAATGCCCGGTTATCCAGGTGTTCCAGGCCGCCAGCGCCATCGTGATGTACACAACCGTCCAGGCCAGGACGAAAAACCACCCCGGCGGCCACCAGGATGGCTGGCGCATGGTGAAGTAGTACCACTCACCCGCTTCGAATCCCGATCCGGTCAGTGAGCTGAGGGTAACCAGCAGCAGAAACGCTGCCAGGGGAACGTACCTGGCGATCATGTGACACCTGTTTTGATGGTTATGGCTGTTCGACTATTTTGCGGCACTCGGGTTCACCAGCAAATCGATAATCTGTTCGGAGTGATCGACCAGGTGGGCAGGTTCAGCCGCGCTCAGCTCTTCCCTGGAACCGAAACCATAAGTTACGCCGATCGCCGGCATGCCGTGGTCCCTCGCGCCCAGGATGTCCTGGTCGCGGTCGCCGATCATCATGGACTGCAATGGATCGAGACCAAAAGTCCTGAGCGCGTGGGCAATGATGCTTGACTTGTCGCGGCGCTTTGAATCCAGTGAACTGCCTGAAATGCCATCGAAACAGGACCTCAGATCCAGGTCCGTCAGTACCTTGTCGGCAATCGAAGTGGGTTTGACGGTGGCGACAAACAGGCGGTAGCCGGCGTTCTGCAGCGCTGGCAATACCTCGCGTATGCTCTCGTATACGTTCGTACCCTCCTGGTTCAGGCTGTCGTAATAGTCACGGTAAATGTCGATAGCCCGGTAGGCCTGGGCATCCGTCATGTTGAATTCATTGCGGAAGATATCGAGCAGAGGTCTGCCGATCACGGCCTCAATGGGTTTGTCTATTGAGTTCTCGACCGCCATGGCGTCCAGGGCAAAATCGATGCTCATGCCAATGGTTCGGCTGCTGTCGACCAGGGTTCCGTCGAGGTCGAACAGCACATTCTGAATGTCTTTTGTCAAAGGTATCTCCGGGAAAATAAGTTGCTATTGGTGGCGACCGGCCAGAGCCAGTTGCAAACCATCCAGCAGTTGGTCCGCGTTCTCCCGCGAAAACACCAGCGGCGGGCGAATTTTGATGACGTTCCTGCACGGGCCGGACACGCCGAGCAGAATGCCGTTGTGGCGCAGATGTTCGGCGATTTTCCTCGCCTCGGTATCGGCCGGTTCACGGGTTTTCCGGTCGCGAACCAGTTCGACTCCATAGAACAGGCCTTTACCTCGCACATCACCGATAGGGTCGTGCTGCTCGCCCAGTTTTCGAAGGCCGCGCCCAAGGTATTCACCCACCGTTTTCACATTGTGCAGGATCTTTTCGTTCTCGATCACGTCCAGCACCGCCAGTCCCACAGCTGCAGACACCGGGTTTCCCCCGAAGGTATTGAAGTAGTCGTATTTCTTCGCAAACCGCTCTGCGATCTCGGGGGTTGTCACCACGGCCGCCAGCGGATGCCCGTCACCCATGGGTTTGCCCATGGTCACGATGTCCGGGACAACTTCGGAATCCATGAATCCCCACATGTGATCGCCGAGACGGCACAGGCCGGACTGGACCTCGTCCGCAACGGCCAGGCCACCGGCTGCCCGCACGTGGCGGTAGGTTTCCTGCAGGTACTCCGGGGGTGGCGTCAACACACCGTTGGAGCTGAAAATGTTGTCGCAGATGAACATGGAGGGCTGGTACTGGCGCCCGGCCAGGCGATCGATACCTTCATCCACGGCAGCCGCGTATGCCCTGCCAAACCCGGGCTCTTCGTAACGGTATCTGCCACGATAGCCACAAGGCGCCTCGACGACCTCCAGGTATTCCGGTTGCTCGGATACCGGATACTCCATGGTGGACAGTTCGTTTACGACGTAGGAATTTCCGTGGTAAGCGGATCCCGTCACGATCGTGCCGCGGTTTCCGGTGACCGCGCGCGCAATCCGGAAAGCCAGTTCATTGGCCTCGGTGCCGGTACAAACCGGCATGCACACGCTCAGCTCACCCGGCATGGTGGAGGTCAGCCGTTCCGCATATTCAACGACATTTTCATGCAAGTACCGGGTGTGGGTGTTGAGTGTCGAGGCCTGCCGGTGCAGGGCTTCAACGACCTGCGGATGGCAATGGCCGACGGATGCCACGTTGTTGTAGCAGTCCAGGTACTTTCTGCCCTCATCGTCAAACAGCCAGACGCCTTCACCGCGGACCAGGTGAACCGGTTCGTCATAGAACAACCTGTAAGCCGGCCCCATGGCCTTGTCGCGACGTTGCATCAATTCCCGGTCATTCATCTTCCTTTCCGATACCCCAGTCTTTCATCACGGCGTCAAAATCCGACCCCGGCTCACAAGGAGCAAAAGCCACTTCCGGTGGCGTGCGGCTGAACCGTGGCGCAGGCGCGGGCTGCATCATGCCGCCGACTTCGACATGAGTTTTCCGCGCCCGGTTGTGTGGATGCTGCACGGCCTCGTTAAAATCCAGCACGGGCGCGAAGCAGGCATCGCTGCCTTCCAGCAACTCGCACCACTCGTCCCTGCTGCGGGTTTTGAAAACCACCGAGAACTTCTCGCTCAATTCCGGCCAGGACTCGTGGTCGTACTGCGACCCGAACGCTTCCTGGTCGACACCCAGCTTTTCCAGCAGTTCGGCGTACAGATGTGGCTCGAGCGGCCCGACCGATACGTACTTTCCGTC
>JARFQZ010000004.1 GCA_029287515.1 Lysobacterales bacterium | reverse complement strand
CGACCATTGCCTGTGAACCATTCATTTTCCAATTTCCGGCGACCAGAATCCTGCGCATATTTGAGTCCTTGATAGGTGAATGTCAGCGCGCGGTAGAATAACCACCAAGCCCGTTTTTCTCAAGGCGTATACTCGCATAATTTGACACCCGTCATAAGAAATTCACTGGAACAGGAGGAAAGGATTTCATGTCCGAGCATCATGCCAGCATCTGCTGGAACAGGCAGAGCGAATCTTTTGCCTACGCTGAATACAACCGGAACCACTCCTGGATTTTCCCAAACGGTTCGGAAATACCCGCCTCGGCCACCACACAGTTCCTCGGCGACCCTGGCCGCGTTGATCCGGAAGAAGCTTTTGTCGCCGCCATTTCTTCCTGCCACATGCTCACTTTTCTGGCGATCTGCGCACGCAAGCGGATCACGGTGAACAGCTATCGTGACGACGCGGTGGGCTACATGAAAGAAAACGGTCACGGAAAGCTTTCCATCACTCGCGTCACGTTGAATCCCCATATCGCTTTTGACGGCGACCCGCCGGACCCGGATCAAATGGAGCGGCTACACCACCTGTCGCACGAAGCGTGCTTTATCGCCAATTCGGTGAACACTGAAATCAGGGTAATCGATCAGTATTTATCCAACTGAGCAAAAAACCCGATTTCCTCGGCGGTCTGCCTGCCGATGACACACTGGTCCAGGGAATCGGGCATGACCGAAGAAAATGAACTCACCGGAATTCTGCCCCCCATGATCTCGGCCTGCTTCTGGGGAAAAAGCGGACGCTTTTCGGGATCCGCGTAACCCTGGGGGAAAATGGGTTCACCATTTGAAAGGATGTACTTGTCAGAGGCGCCGAGCACGTGAAGCATCTCATGGGTAAATACGATCAGGTTGCTCGGATTCATGATCTCACGCGCGTATGCCTTTACAAGGCCATAACGCCCTTTGCGCATACCGACGGAGATGCCCGGTTCCTTGTTGCCGTTGAGGCTGTGATACAGAACGAACATCTGGATATCGCCCGATACAAGGCCATCTTTCCAGTCTTGCCTCCAGGCCCACCAGCGCATCTTCAGGCTCCACACCGCGATCGCCGCCGTGTCGAATTGCTCAGGGACCGCAGGCGGAAGATCCACTCCGGGCTCGGCAAACTGAAACCGGAATGCAGGAGTGACCGTGAATCCGTACGGCCCGGACTCACGCCCCATGAACCGGTTGATCTCCTCGAACTCACCCGGGTCGATATCGTTGATGAACTGCAGGGTCTCGCCGGTGTCGTCTGCTGCTATGGGGTAAACCGTGACCAGGATGGGCCGTTCCCAGGCAGCCATGCGTTTCTCGGTCATCCAGGTACTGACCAGGATGACAAAGAAGATGCTCAACAGCACCACGATCCGCATGAGTTTGAACAGTGTCAAGTGCCCGCCACCATCATAGAACTGATCAGAACTGACCCGGTGTGGATGTTACCCCGCGTATCGATGTCATTGCCTGCTGCCTTGATGTTCAGGAACATGTCCCTCAGGTTGCCGGCGATTGTTACCTGATCCACCGGGCAAACCCTTTCGCCGTTTTGGACCAGGAAACCGGAAGCACCCCTCGAATAGTCGCCGGTCACCATGCTCACGCCCTGGCCCATCACTTCGGTGACATAGAAGCCATCGCGCATCTGCTCCAACGGGCTCTCAAATCCTTCGCCGCCTGGTTCCAGCAACAGGTTGCGCACACCACCGGCATTCCCCGTCGTTTCCAGGCCCAGCCGGCGGGCCGAGTAACTGGAAAGAACATAACCATCCAACACGCCTGATCCCACAATGCAGCGCTCCCGGGTCGCCACCCCCTCTGAATCGAATACCGCGCTGCCCGCCCCGCGTTTCAGCCTTGGCCTTTCGAGGATATTGAGCCAGTCTGGAAACAGGCGCTCGCCTACTGCGCCTTTCAGGAAAGAGGCATTCCGGTAGAGCGCAGAACCGGAGATGGCGCCTACAAGGTGGTTTACCAGCCCCTGGGCCACTTCCGGTGCAAACAGAACCGGCATTTCGGAAGTTGGCAATTGCCTGGGGCCGAGTCTTCGCGCGGTGCGACGGGCCGCTTCTTCCCCGGTGATACCCGGCGCCTCCAGTTCGTCAAAGCACCGTCGGCTGTCATAACTGTAGTCCCGCTGCATGGAGTCCCCTTCACCCCCCAGCAGTATGCAGGACTGGCTGTAACGGGTACCCCCGCTACGGCCGATAAATCCGTTCGAATTGCCGTATACGCCAAGCCCCAGGCCGGCGTTGAATGTAGCGCCTTCTGAATTTGTGATTTCTTCAAATGCACGGCCGGCGGCCTCGCATTCGAGCACTCTTGCGATTGCGGCGCTGGCATCGATGGGCGCCGGATGCCACAGATCGAGATCAGGAAATTCCGTTGCCAGCCGGTCCTTGTCCGCCAGGCCGTTGGCGCTGTCTTCCTGCGTATAACGGGCAATTTCGGTCGCGCGCATGATGCAATCTTCAATGGAGGTTTCCCTGAGGTCGGCGCTGCTGGCATGACCCTTCTTCCGGCCAAACAGGACGGTCACGGCGATTCCGCGATCCTGCATGTGTTCCAGCGTCTCAACCTCGCCCAGACGCCCAGTTACTGACAGTCCCTGGCTGGTATGCGCCGAGACTTCAGCTTCTTGCGCGCCCGCCTTGCGCGCGAGACGCAATGCATCCGCGACGCGAGCCTCCAGCAGATCAAGCTCCGCTTCACGGTTCAGCGTCGGCTGCGGTACCATGGTTTGATCGGACATCTAAACCCCCTTACTGACGGAAATATTCGTTGAGAACATGGTGAAAGGCAAGGAAAATTTTTCGGCGGAAGAGCCGCTGGCCAGCAAGAGCCAGCGCCGCCGTGACGCCCTGGAACTCAAGGCCCTGGCCTCCAGGCTGATCAAACTGGCTCCGGCCCGCTTGGGTCGTGTTCCACTGCCGGACGATGTCCGTGAGGCCATCCTTGAGGCCAGGGAAATCCGTTCCAACGTTGCCCGCAAGCGGCAACTGCAATACGTGGCCAAGCTGCTGCGAAGGAACGATCCGGAAGAGATTTTCCTGGCACTTGAACAATTCGAAGGCGAAGCCAGGCAACTCACGGGGCGGCAGCACCGGTCGGAAGCGTGGCGCGACCACCTGCTTGAACGGGGCGACGAGGCCATAGGGCAATTGGTGAGCCTGAGGTCCTATGCAGACACCCAGGCGTTAAGGCAACTGGTGCGGAATGCAAAGAAAGAAAAGGAGCTTGGAAAGCCGCCAGCCTCCGCCCGGTCACTGTTCCGTGCCCTGAGGGACATGGACGAACAGGAACAACTTCCGCCTGTCGTTGTTTCATGAACCTTCGGTACCGCCAACCGTAAGGCCGTCAATCCGCAGCGTGGGCTGGCCTACACCTACCGGCACGCTCTGGCCCTCTTTCCCACACACGCCAATCCCGGCGTCCAGCTTGAGATCATTGCCCACCATGGAAACCCGGGTCATGGCATCAGGGCCGTTGCCGATCAGCGTAGCGCCCTTGACCGGGCGCGTAATTCTGCCGTTTTCAACCAGGTAAGCCTCGCTGGCTGAAAAAACAAAACGCCCGGAGGTGATGTCCACCTGGCCTCCCGCAAAATTCGCCGCGTAAAGCCCCTTGTCTACCGATGCGATGATCTCATCAGGAGGGTAAGCCCCGGGCAGCATGAACGTGTTGGTCATTCGGGGCATGGGTAAATGGGCGAACGACTCTCGCCGGCCATTACCCGTAGCGGGCGTGTTCATCAGCCCGGCGTTCAGCTTGTCCTGCATGTACATCCGCAACACGCCGTTTTCTATCAATACATTCTGTTGCGTGGCCGTGCCTTCATCGTCGATGGTCAAGGATCCGCGCCGCTGTTCAATCGTCCCGTCGTCGACCACGGTGACACAGTCGGCCGCGACCTGCTCACCGATTCTGCCGCTGTAGGCGGATGTGCCTTTGCGATTGAAATCACCCTCTAGTCCGTGCCCGACCGCTTCATGCAGCAGAACGCCCGGCCAGCCGGGGCCAAGCACCACGGTCATCGTGCCGGCAGGCGCTGCCTCTGCCTCGAGGTTGATCAATGCTTGTCGGACGGCTTCGTCGGCCATCGAACGCCAGGCGTCGTTCTGAAGCAATTGCCGATAGGAGAAACGCCCTCCCCCCCCGTCGCTCCCCTGCTCCCGCCGGCCTTCATGTTCTGCAATGACGTTGACATTGAGCCGGACCAGGGGACGGATATCCGCTGCAAGGGTGCCGTCGGTGGCAGCAACCATGACGGTCTCATGGGTGGCTGCCAGGCTGACGATCACCTGGCTGACGCGCGGATCCCTGGAGCGGGCATAGGCATCGACCTGCCTGAGTAAGTCTACTTTTTCAGCCGCTCCCAAACCCTCCATGGGGTCCCTGGTACTGTAAAGCGCTGGCGCACGTTGCCGCTTCCACGCCTGTACAGCCCCCTGCTTGCCCTGCCGGGCGATGGCGCGAGCGGCCCCTGAGGCCCTGAGCAGGGAAGGGAGTATGATTTCATCTGCATACGCGAAACCGGTCTTTTCCCCGGAAACGGCTCGTATCCCCACGCCCTGCTCCATTGAATGGGAGCCGGAACGGACGAGGCCGTCTTCGAGCACCCAGGACTCATGGCGAGCGGACTGGAAGTAGAGGTCTCCGGAGTCCACCGCCGGCCCCATCAGGTCTTCCAGTACCCGTTCGAGCTGTCCCCGGTCCACCCCGCCTGGCGCCAGGAGCTGATTTTCTGCCTGTTTGAGCCTGTCGCTCATATGTTTTCCCTTTCCCAACAAAAGTTCATTGGCCGTTTTCCGCAGGCGGCGGGATTTCTTCCACGCGTTCCACTTCAACCGCCTCGAAGACCGGGTCATCCCAGTCACCTGTAATCGTATACTGGACCTTGGTCGCCTCACCAATCTGCTTGTGCAGCAATCCCTGCAGGGCCAGGCCGGCGGCTACTCCCACCGGACCGCCGGCGAGCACGCCGATGATCGGCAGTGTATTCCCCAAACCTGGCCTGATGGTCAGCAATTGATCGTACTGCTGATCAGCGAGATTCGTGCTGCCCGTGATGGAAATGCTCGCCGCTGACGACTTGAGGAGCATATCATCCGTCGTGGCCATGCCATTTTCCATCGTAAATGTGCCGGTCGCCTGATCGAAAGAGAATCCGGCGTCGAAGACATCCCGGAAATCCAGCGACAGTCGTTTTGGCAGGGCCTGGATACTCAGCAATCCCAGCAATCTGCCGGAGCCCGCACTGGCATCGGTAATATTGCCGTCCACGACACTGAATTCAATCAGGCCGTTCAGCCGGGCCAGCGCAAAAGAGGCCGGTGATCCGGGCCACCAGGCGCTGAAATCCACCAGGGTCTGCCCACCCTGCATGGAGGAACTGATATCCATGGTGTTAAGGAAGTCACCAAGGGATTCCGAAGCCATGTGTATTTCAAAATCAGATCGCTGTCCGCCATCGATGAGTGACCAGTCTCCACTGGCCTGGACCGTCAGGTGTTCAGCCGTGGCATCCACTTTCTCAAAATGGAAACCTTCGGGCGTCGGATAAGCTTCCACTCTTGTCTCACCCAGTTCAACGCCCAGGTACTGGAACGATTTCGCGTACAGGTGAACGACGGGCAGTTCCGCCGGGTCGGTTTCCATTTCGATACCTGATTTGACAGGCTCACCCAGCGCGAGGCGCTCAAATTCAGCCGACAGGCTGTTCATTCCACTCTCGCGCGTGGTAAACCGGACTTTGCCGTCGATTTCGGCGCCTCTGAAAACACCCCTGACATCATTGTCGACCACGTTGAATTCCATGTTCACGTCATCGAAATGGCGGTCGAGAAATAACAAACGGTCGGCGTGTAGAGTGCCCTGCTCGAGTTCCAAACCGCCCATGCCCTGGCCACCCAGTGCCCCCTCGATTATGACATCGAGCCAGCCATCCAGGTCAAAATTGTCGGATCCGCCTTGGATCCGGATATAGCCGTCCGGTGGCAGTGCCGGCAATCCTCCGCCCAGCTCTATGACGGCCCGGTGTGGCGAGTCGGCATCACCTGACAGGTCAAAGCGAAGCATCACCCGGTCCGTTAACTCAACGTCCAGCAGTTGTTCCTGCCCCGTGAGGGGGTAATGCAAGACGAGCGGCCAGCGTTCACCCGCCCGCTTGTGCAATGGCGCGGGGAGGTCCAGTTCGACGCCGGCCAGCCCTGATTCAACGCGCAACAGCGCCTCGTTTTCACCGGTTGCTTCATCCGGGGAAACGGTCATCGATACAGTCCAGAAACACTGCCCGTCCACTTTTGCCAGCTCTGAATAACTCTCAAGCAGAAATGCCGGAATGACGTCTCGAACTCCGAACACCCCTTCCAGGTCCGCACGGAATTTTTCTTCAAGATCCGTACCCGCCTGGAGGTCCAGCTTACCGGGATATCCCCTGAACCGGGTTTCCAGCGATGATCCGCGAAAGCCCTTTTCGTTGTAACGAAGGTCTCCGGAAATATTCTCGAGCGTGATTTCCGACGTTGGATCGGAAAAGAAACCGTTCGGCATTTCGATCTTTCCATCCAGCGAAAGCGTGCCCGTTTCAGCCGCAATGGGAACCACCATGGTCGCCTCGGTTTGGATATCGCCTTCGAATGTGAATCGCGAAAGGTCGACCCCGATCTGCTCACTGAGCGGGGACTGCTCCAGGAAACCCAGCGTACCAGGGAGATCACCATCCGCCTTGTAGTTGACGGTGAGCACTGCCGTTTTCAGGTCAGGAATACTGCCTTCCACAGATTTGACAGCCACTCCTCCGATATCGCCGATGTCTCCCACCATTTCCATCGCAGCACCTGAAAACACAACCGATGCCGTTAAATCGCGTGCATGCGGCCAGCCCTCGTAATAGTCGAGATGCCCATCGGCGATTTCTGCCCGTGCGTCGAACCGGCCGGTTCCTTCGCGGAAGGGCCAGTCATCCATATCTCCGTAAATCTGGAATCTTCCCGAGACCAGTTCACCGGCCACCAACCCGTTGCGCAGCCACGTTTTTACACTTTCCTTCATGATGGCCTCAGGCCAGTAAGGGTCGAGCCGCTCTATTTTTCCGCGAGTCAGGGCAACATTGATGTCCACATCTGGCTTGCCTTCGTCGCTGCTAATCCGCACGTTCCCCTGGACGGCCAGGTCATCATTGTGAAGTTGACAATCACTGAACCCCAGCTGCCAGCCCAGCCCCCAGCGAATGTCCAGGCTGCAAGAGGGCATAGAAAAGTTCAGTGGATCCCTGAACATCCTGGGCCAGTCGGCGGTTACCTGTTCTCCCCGGACGTTCAGCACACCCGAACCCCGGCGCAGGGAAACTTCGGCGTCCAAACCGCTCAACGCGGGCCATCGGGACCAGTCGCTTACGCTCCCCGATGTGACTTTTCCCTCGGCAAAACTCAATCTCCAGTCGGGGCCCAGGATCAGGTCCAGGTCCCTGACCTGGCCACTGGCGGCCCTGGGCAGGGAAGCGGGCCAATCTGTTTCGTAGAGAGACATCACGTCCCGGGTGAATTTGAGCGGCGCGTCCAGCGGCAGTTCATCGGCGCTGATCCACAAACCGACGCCAGCCTCGATGTCCCGCGCCGCCGTGACGCGGGGCGCAGTCCAGGGTTGCACACCGTCGTCATACAGAAAATCAGCCACGTTGAGTTCCCAGTTGCCCTTGTCCACGAATTTCCAGTGGAACCGGGTATTGACCTGGTCCAGCCGGACATCCTGGTATTCATTGACCAGCCTGGCTTCCCTCAAATCAGTAATCCCCTTGATCGAATGCCCGTCCTGCCTCGACCACTCCCCCCAGAATTCCGCGTTCAGCCAACCGGTCAAAGGCAGAAACGGATTCCTCGGCAACCGGCCCTGGAAGGCCGCCAGCATCAGCTCACCCGCCGTCGCCTGCCATGCAAATTCAACCATGCGCTGATCATCATCAATGTTCATCAGCAACGTGGCTTCGATGTCACCGTAAACCAGCCCGCTGCGGGAGTCGTAGAAATCAGCCTGGATTTCGGTTGAAAACTCGTCCCCTTCCAGGCGGAGTCCGCCGTTGATGTTGGCAAACCCCAGTAGAATGCCCAGCTTTTCATCCTGGTAAACCAGGCTGGAATCTTCCAGCAGGACCTCGCCGACCCTGGCCAGTTCCTTCAGCGCCGAACCCTGCTCCCCAGCGCCCCTGTCGCTGACGCCAAAACCGGACAACTCGAACCTGCCGTCGGTGGTGTGGCGAAGCTCCAGATCCGCCCCGATGACCCGGAAATTATAAAGGGGCCGCCCCGGAATCAGGACATTGAGCGGTTTGATATCGAGCGCTGCGGATTCAAGGGCAACCGCTTCTTCCAGGTCCAGGATTTCCCCCGAAGCCGCTTCAGCCACCGGCATGAGCTTCATGCCCTGTAATGACAGCCTGGGCCCGAAAGCCGTCCATTCCCCTTCGAAGCTTTCCAGTTGAACCGGGCGACCAAACTCTTCGGACAGCCAGGCTTCAAGTTTCGGCTGATAGCGATCGCTGAACGGCATAAGCAGCTTACCGATGCCGACCAGCACGGCAGCTACAATCACCAGGATGGAAAATGCCGTCCAGAGCAGCGTTTTCGCCTGCCGGAGAATGGTTTTCAGGGCGGCCATGTCAAAACCAGGCCGCGCCCGCGGCGCACCTTGTCAAAGCAACACCACATCATACTGATCCTGCGCGTACTGATCTTCTCTCTGGAACCTGATTGTTTTTCCGATCAGCTCCTCGAGTTCAGCAACGGTCGTCGATTGTTCATCCAGTATCCGCTCAACCACGTTGGAAGACGCAACGACCATCAGTTTGCTGGCTTCGAATTGGCGGCTGGAACGCATGATTTCGCGGAAAATTTCAAGACAAACGGTTTCTACGCTTTTTATCGTTCCACGGCCCTCGCAATAGGGACAGGGCTCACAAAGCCTTCGCTCCAGGCTTTCCGTGGTCCGTTTCCGGGTCATTTCGATCAGGCCGAGTGATGAAATCTCGGTAACCGTTGTCTTGGCGTAGTCCCCGTCCAGTTCCCTTTCAAACACATTCATCAGTTGCTTGCGATGCTCTTCATCCGTCATGTCGATAAAGTCGATGATGATGATGCCGCCAAGGTTTCTCAGGCGAAGCTGCCTCGCGATGGCCTGTGCTGCCTCGAGGTTCGTCTTGTAGATGGTTTCCTCTAAATTCCGGTATCCGACGAATCCACCGGTATTCACGTCGATGGTTGTCATCGCCTCGGTCTGGTCAAAAACGAGATACCCCCCCGATTTCAGAGGGGTGTTTGGTTTCAGCGCGCTTTCAATTTCATCTTCTACGCCGAACAGATCGAAGATTGGCCTTTCCGCGGTATATTCCTCGATGCGTTCGCACCAGTCCGGCACAAATCGCTTGGCGAAATCCCTCACCTCCTCCAGCGCCACCTGCGAATCGATCCGCACCCGGTCGACTTCCTCGTGCATCATGTCCCTGAGCGCCCTGGGGGCAAGCGATAAGTCTTCGAAGATGCAACTGGCCGGAGCGGCCGTCTTTATCCTCTCGTGAATGGACTGCCAGACTTTTCCAAGGTAAACCATGTCCGCGGACAGCGCGAAATCATTGACGCCCTCGGCGTTTGTTCGAACGATGAAACCGTGTCCTTCCTCCTCGTTACGCAGCGTGCGGACGAGTTCCTTAAGGCGATTGCGTTCGGGCTCCTCTTCAATGCGTGCTGAAATTCCGATGACATCGCAATGGGGTAAAAGCACCAGGAATCGCGACGGAATGCTGATGTTGGTCGTCAAACGGGCGCCCTTGGTGCCAAGAGGGTCCTTGATGACCTGGACGATGACCTCGCTGCCCTGGCGTAACAGATCGGAAATCAGGGGTTCGGACGGCGGAGTTTCACCCTCTTCTGCCGGATCCTGCCTGACCATATCGCGGGCGTGCAGAAAGGCAGTGCGTTCGAGGCCAATTTCGATGAAAGCCGCCTGAAGCCCCGGTAAAACCCTTGAAACCTGGCCCTTGTAGATGTTGCCGATATAGCCGGTGTGGCTGGCTCTCTCCAGCCAGACCTCCTGCAACATGCCATTCTCGACCAGCGCCACCCTGGTTTCCGAGGG
>JARFQZ010000362.1 GCA_029287515.1 Lysobacterales bacterium | reverse complement strand
GCCTGGCCGTCGTCGGTGAACACTTCCTTGACGCAGCGTCCGCACTTGATGCAGCGGTTGTGTTCCATGATCATCCGCGAGGGGTTGAAGTCGATCAGGCGGTTCTTGAAAACGTGGGGGAAACGCGTAGAACGCAATCCCAGCTCGTAGGCCATGTGCTGCAGGTCGCAATCGCCACTCTTCTGGCAACCCGGGCAGAAGTGATTGCCCTCGGAAAACATCATTTCGACAATGGCGTTGCGGGCGTCCTTCAGTTCGTCGGTGGCGGTTTCTACCTCCATGCCGTCCTTGACGGCATGGGTGCAGGCCGGGCCGGCCGCACCGTCGATCTTGCAGGTGCAGACCCGGCAGGTTCCCAGCGGCGGCTCGATGTTATCGAAATAACACAGGCTGGGAATGAAGATGTCATTCTCATTGGCCACCTGAACCAGGTTGCGGCCCGCGGTAGTCTTTATTTCCTTGCCATCGATGGTGATGGTGATCTGGTCAGCCTTTTTCCTGGCCTTACCGTTGGTCTTTTTCTTTGCTTTGGTCATGGTTGATTCCCAACCCTGTTAACTGCTGAAGCGATCGTATTCGCGCACGGCGTCTTGCAGGCTGAAGCCTTTGCTGAGCCGCTCGGGATTTTGATCGACAATACTCGCGAAGTATTCGGGGAATTTTTCCTGCGCCATCAACAGGGCGTTGGGCGCTGTTTTGCCCAGGCCGCACCTGCAGGTCAGCTTCATAATTTCTCCCCACGACCTGACCTCCTCGACATCCGAGGGGTGCGCCAGTTTGGCGGCGAACAGGTCGAGTTTCTTCTCCAGGATGAAGTTGCCCGCACGGCATGGCGTGCACAGCCCGCAGGATTCATGTTTGAAGAAGTGGTTGTAGTTCCGCAGGATGCTCAGGATGTCCCGTGACCTGCTGAAGATCATGATGGAACCTTCGCTGATCAGGTCGTCCATGGCGATGGCCCGGTCGGCCTCGGCCATGGAGATGCACTCGCCCGAGGGGCCGCTGACCTGTATGAAATGGGGGCGATCCGCCTCGCACTTTTCGAGAATCTCCCTGACGGTGGTACCCCATTCGATCTCATAGATTCCGGGCAGCCGGCAGTCACCCGAAACGCTGAGCAGCTTGGTGCCCGGTGATTCAGGCGTACCCGTCTGCAGGTAATGGTCGACTCCGAGCTGTATGATTCGAGCGGCCACGCAGAACGTTTCCACGTTGTTGATGACGGTGGGTTTCTGCAAGTAACCGCGCTCGGTCGGGAAGAACCGCTTGTTGCGGGGTTCGCCGCGCTTGCCTTCCAGTGAGTTCAGCATCGCGGTTTCCTCGCCGCAGACATAAGCGCCGGCGCCCAGTTGCAGCCGGATATCGAAGTTGAAGCCCTCGATGCCGCAGATATCCTTGCCCAGCAGTTTCATTTTGCGGAAATGGTCGATCGTGTGCTGCAGCTTGTCCTTCATCCAGGTGTATTCGGCACGAAGGTAGATGGTGCCTGTTTCGGAACCCACGGCGTAACCTGCAATCGCCATGCCCTCGATCATCAGGCCGGGCAGCGAATTCATCAGAACACGGTCCTTGAATGTGCCCGGTTCACCCTCGTCCGCGTTGCAGAAAATGTATTTTGGCGACTCCGGATCCTTGCGGCAGGCTTCCCACTTGAAGCCTGTAGGGAAAAAGGCCCCCCCCATGCCGCGCAAGCCGGACTTCTTGATGGCTTCCAGAACGGCTTCAGGCGCCTGGCCCCGCAAAGCCTCCAGGGCGACGCCGGGGGTGTAATCCCTGAGCAGGATCGCCTTGTCGCCGTCAGGCACAAACCGGATGTGGTCGGGTACATCATCACAAATATCCGCGGGTTTGGCGCCCAGTTTGAGTTTCGCGACGATATCCCTGACCTTCAGGCTGTTGAGGTTGGTGAAGGGATAAAAATCGATCAGTGCGGCCGGCTCCATGTCGCTGAGCCCGATACAGGCCGTCTCGAACAGGCCCCACTGGCCGCTGGGGTCCACGCCGTTGAACTTGCCGCCGGTGGCGGCCTCGAACGCCTCTTTCACCCTTTCGAAACCTTTGCTTTCCGACACCGGGCTGTTGTTCAAATAGATGGTGAACTCGCCGGCCGGTTTACGGTGAAAGAAGTGATAAAAAGAGACCACGCCCTCAACATCGATCTGGGAGATCCCAAGCGCCGTTGCGCAGGCTGATATATCTTCGGACCTGATGTAGCCATGGGTGTTCTGCACGGCCCAGAGGTAATCGAGAAGCCCGACCCTGTCTTTGGGGAGAGGGATCTTTGAACTATCTGTTTTGGTTGACTTTATTTTGCTCACAGCTACTTCCTTTCGCTGGTGAAAAGCAGTCGTCCGGAAGCTGAATGTTTCGCGGAGAGACCGCTGAAAAGATTCGGCTAAAGAGTGCGCCGTAAGGGGCGGATTTACTATGATTTAGATCACTCAAGTCACCTGAAAAAACGCCTGTTTTCCAGTTATTTGATGAGGATTCTCAGGTTCCGGCAAATTTCTGGATTGCTGCTATGATTTGGGGGAGACCAGCGGAGAAAAAATCATGAATCAGACAACAATCAAAACTCCCGTGCACCTCTGGATCGTGGGGATTCTGGCCGTATTGTGGAACGCCATGGGCGCCTTTGATTATTCCGCAACCCAGCTGAAACTCGACTTTTACATGGCCCAGTTCACTCAGGAGCAACTCGATTACTTCTATGCCTTTCCGGCATGGATGGATGCCGCCTGGGCCATAGCCGTATGGTCTTCACTACTGGGTTCGTTGTGCCTGTTGCTGCGCAAATCCTGGGCGGCAGGGCTGTTTGGGCTGGCCATCCTCGGCCTGGCCACGAGTTCGGTATACAACTTCGTTCTTTCAAACGGGGTGGAGATGATGGGTTCGGAAGCCGTCATCTTTACCGGTGTCATCTGGGTGATCGCTATTTTGCTGTTCTTCTACGCGCGCGCCATGGCGAAAAAAGGAGTTCTGCAATAGCTTCTCGGTCAGCCGATTCGTCGGAAGACGTTCACACTACCCCGGTCAGCCCCTCACCCGGGTTTATTCAATCGGTGCGTCCAGTATCCTCTATGCAGGTCAACTGAATGGTTAGAATACTCTGGCACTGATGTCCGAAGTACAGTAAAACACCAGTCCAGTACCTTCTCCTGACCGGAATGACAACCATGACAAGCAGCAAAGGCACTCTCCGGCAATTTCCCCAGTCGTTCTGGGCCGCCAACACGATGGAAATCTTCGAGCGGATGGGCTGGTACGGCTTCTACGCCGTTTCCGCGCTGTACTTGACGGGGTCCGTCGAAGACGGGGGATTGGGATTTTCTTCTGCCGACCGGGGCGTTATCCAGGGCCTGGCAACTTTTTTCCTGTACCTGTTTCCCGCCGTATTCGGCGCTCTCGCGGATCGCTATGGTTACAGGCGGATGTTCCTTGCGTCCGCGGCGGTAATGGCTCCGGCTTATATTCTGCTGTCGCTGCCGACGGGATTTTGGCCGTTCCTCGGCACTTACTTCCTGGTGGCGGTCGGGCACGGCATGTTCAAGCCGGTGGTGATCTCGACCGTTGCGAAATCGACCAACGAGGAAAACGGCTCGGTGGGTTTCGGCATTTTTTACATGATGGTGAACATCGGTGGCTTCATCGGCCCCATCGTCGCCGGCGTGGTGCGCGGCTGGGACTGGAACCTGGTGTTCTATGCTTCCGGATTCTGGATCATCATCATGTCGATCGTCTGCCTGCTGGTATACAAAGAACCCCCTCGCGACGAGGAAGCAGAGAGCCACCGATCGTTGTCTGAAGTGTTCAAAGGGATGGTGGAAGTGGTCGGAAACCTGCGGTTTTTCATCCTGGTCAGCGGCCTCCTGGTGGTGCTGGTGATGGGTTCCAAGTGGTGGAGCTTTGCGCTGGTCGGCACGGTCGCGGCCGGTTGGCTTGCCTTGAACCTGGTTGCCGATGTGCTGTTGCGCGGAGGGGAGACCGGTTACCAGAAACGTCCCTGGTATTCGCAACCGATGATCATCGGTGAAGGACGCTACCTGTTGTTTCTGCTGCTGATGGCGGGCTTCTGGGTTTCCTTCAACCAGATTTTCATGACGCTGCCGGAGTACATCCGTGATTATGTCGATACGTCCGATCTGATCGCCACTTTCGGACCTGTATCCGGCTGGATCACCAGCGTGGCCCAGGGGCTTGGCTTCGACACGACGAACTGGTCGCGCGCGGTGCTGGAAAAAGGCCAGGTGAAACCCGAGCACCTGATCAACCTGAATGCCTTCGGCATCATCTGCTTCCAGGTGTTTGTTTCCTGGCTGATGCGTAAAACCTCGCCACTGACCAGCATCATCGCGGGTGTATGTGTCACCATCGCCAGCTTCGGCCTGTACCTGGTCGGCATGACCGGCTGGATCGTCGTGTCCGCCATCCTGGTGTTCTCGGTAGGTGAAATGATGGCCAGCCCCCGGTCGAAGGAATATGCCGGGCGTATCGCTCCGCCTGAAAAGGTCGGCATGTACATGGGCTATTTTTACTGGTGTGTGGCGCTGGGCAACCTGTTCGGCGGGTTGCTGTCGGGCCTTTCTTATCAGTACTTCGGGCCGAAAGGGATCAACCAGCCAGATGTTATGTGGATCCTGTTCGCGGCACTGGCCGGTATCACCGCTGTGTCCCTGGTGATTTATAACCGCTGGATGATGGCAAACGCGAGTTCATGAACATCGTCGGCACGGCAATCCTGCTGATCATTACACTGCTGGTGGTGCCCGTGATCAGCTATTTCACCGGAACCTCGCTGGGCCCGTTGGAGATCGCCGCTCTGCATGCCGTATTGATGATTCTGCTCGCTGCCTGGGTCCTGTGCTTCACGCTGGGGGAACTGACCGATAACGTCAGCCAGGTGGACAAGTTATGGAGCCTGCTGCCGATTGCCTATGCCTGGACGGTGGCGGCGCATGGCGATTACTCGCCACGCCTGCTGCTGATGGCCATCCTGGTAACCGCCTGGGGTTTGCGATTGACCTATAATTTTTCCCGCCACGGCGCCTACCGGCTGAAATTCTGGGCGGGCCACGAAGATTACCGCTGGCAGGTATTGCGCGAGAAGCCTGAGTTCCAGCCGCGCTGGAAATGGAC
>JARFQZ010000341.1 GCA_029287515.1 Lysobacterales bacterium | reverse complement strand
TTGCTGGATTTGATGTACCGCGACGCGGCGGAGTACCTGGTGACCTCGCAGGAAACCATTCTCTACCTGACCGACAAGGCTCGCGTGGGTGGTGTCGATTGCCACCACCTGGCCATCAGGGGGCCCGAATCCGATGTTCAGTTGTGGGTGCAGGAGGGCGACAAGCCGATGCTTCGAAAGATCATCATCACGTCGAAGTGGGAAGGTGGTTCTCCCCGGTTCGTGGCTAATCTCAGTTGGGATACGAACCCTGAATTCGGGGATAGGGTTTTTCAATTCAAGGCCCCTGAAGGCGCCACCAATATCGGGTTCCACCACTCGAAGGGGCAGGGAGACTGACATGAAACGCAGAGACTTGATCCGTTCCCTGGCAACAATTGCTGTAGGTGCAGCCGCTATCCCTCTGAGCAACCTGGTCGAGGCCCGCGTCGGCCGGCCGGCAACCCCCGGCAGCGTCGCCGGTGTGCGCCGCAGAACCCGCCGGCGCACACGCAGGCGCGTGTACCGGCACATGACTCTCTATTCCCTGCCGTACGGCTGCTCGACAACCCGTGTCAGGGCCGGGGTCACTTATTACTATTGCGGCGGCATCTGGTACCAGCCGACCTACCAGGGAACGACCGTGGTGTACGTGGTGACCGACATCGAGTCCGGCGCCAACACCAACGTGGAGTTCTACGAGTAGTCTGTAACCATGACTTCTCTAATCAGCAGGGCGTCAGTCCTGGCGGCCTGTTGCATCTCTTCGGCACCACTGATTGCATCGGATGTACTGGAAGAAGTGGTCGTGACCGCCACCCGTATCCCTACCGAGCTGGCGGACCTGCCGTTCGCAGCCGGCAGCGTGGGAAAGGACCAGGTGCAACGCGCCCGCCAGCAACTGGGGCTGGATGAGTCGCTGGTCGCCATCCCCGGTATTTTCTTTCAGAACCGCTACAACTTTGCACAGGATCTTCGGATCGCCATCCGTGGATTTGGCGCGCGTGCAAATTTCGGTATCCGTGGCATCCGCATATTCGCCGATGACATTCCACTGACCCTGCCGGACGGGCAGAGCAGTGTGGATGCGATCGACCTCGGTTCGGTACAGCAAATTGACGTGATACGAGGGCCTTTCTCCGCGGTGTATGGCTCGGCTTCCGGCGGCGTCATCAATATCCGGACCGAGGACGGGCCCGAATTTCCTTTCCTGTCCGCCCGCCTGAATTTCGGTTCCTACGATTACAGCCAGGGCCAGGTCAAAGCCGGTGGACAAGCCGGAAAATTCAACTGGCTGGCCAACGCATCGGCGACGAAACTGGATGGTTACCGCGATCATGCCGAGCACAAAAGCCGCTTGTTCAACAGCAAGTTCCGCTACGATTTCAGCGAAGAAACCCGCCTGACCGTGGTGTTCAATGCCGTGGATTCTCCCCGGGCCAACGACCCCGGCGGATTGAATGCGCGCGAAGTGGCCGAAGACCGCCGCCAGGCGGCGCCCCGGAATCTTTTGTATAACGCCGGTGAGTCTCTCGATCAGCAGTCCCTGGGACTGGCTTTTCGCACGCAGGTCCGTGACGGCCAGGAACTGATGATTCGCAATTATTACGTTCATCGCGATTTCAGCAACCGGCTCCCCTTCGATATCAACAGCAACGGGCAGGGCGGCAGCGTTAACCTGGGCCGGCGGTTTGCCGGTATCGGGGGGAATTACGGCTGGACGGGGACCGTGGCCGGGCGCAGGAACCAACTGATCCTTGGCCTGGACTACGATGCCCAGCGGGACCACCGCAAGCGTTACGCCAACAACCAGGGCACGCTCGGGGAACTGACCACCAACCAGGACGAGGACGTCACCACGACGGGGCTGTACATCCAGGATGTACTGGACGTCGCCGATACGGCATCACTGACGCTTGGCGGGCGCTGGGATAACGTCGACTACGAGGTAACGGACCGAACCGGGAGTGATGGCAGCGGCAGCCGGGACTTCAATGAATTCAGCCCGATGGCGGGCATCAACTGGGCCGTGCGCGAAGTGGTCAACCTGTACGGAAATATCTCCCGCTCATTCGACCCGCCGGCAACCACGGAACTGGCCAATCCCGATGGCCCCACTGGATTTAACCAGGATCTGGAACCCCAGACTGCCACTAATTACGAGATCGGTGTGAAAGGTCTGCTCAACGGCAAACTCAGATACGAACTGGCCTTGTTCCACATCAAGGTCAGGGATGAAATCGTTCCTTTTGAACTGGAGGGTTCAGGCCAGTCCTTTTTCCAGAATGCAGGACGGTCGAGCCACGACGGGCTGGAAACCGCCATCACCCTGGACCTGGCGGAGGGGCTGACAGGCACGGCGACCTATACCTGGTCTGATTTCACTTTTGACGAATTCGAGGGCATTGGGGGGGAAGTCTACGATGGCAACCGGATACCGGGTATTCCGCAACACCTGTTCAACCTGGATCTGAACTGGGTCCACACTTCCGGGTTTTACGCTGCCTGGGACTTACTTTACGTGGGCAAGTTTTACGCCGACAATGCCAACACCGTGGAGACCGATGATTACCTGGTGTCGAACCTGAGATCGGGTTTCCGCTGGGAATCAGGTCAGTGGGTGTTTGAGCCTTTCATTGGAATCAACAACCTGTTCGACAAGGAATACATGGCCAATGTCCGGCTCAATGCCTCTTTCGGCAGGTATTATGAACCGGCGCCGGAGAGAAATTTCTATGCGGGACTCCTCCTGCGATATGGTTTTTAGCAGAGCGACGACATGACTGAAACAGGCACGAAAAAATGGTCCATGGCTGATATATCAGGTAAAGAGACCACGCACCGGGTTGCAATCGCCCGAGGCAGAATTCGCATCGGCCGCAAAGCGTACACGTTGCTCGAAGCCGGTGAGATGCCCAAGGGTGATCCCCTGGCGATGGCTGAAATTGCGGGCATCCAGGCGGCCAAACAGACTCCGACACTGTTGCCGCTGTGTCATCCCATAGCTCTGAACCGGGTCATGATTCATTCGTTTCTGAGGCCGGATGATCATTCCGTCGAGATATTCTGTGTCGCTGAAATTGCGGAAAAAACGGGTGTTGAGATGGAGGCGCTGACGGGTCTTTCCGTTGCACTGCTGACCATCTGGGACCTGACCAAACCGGTCAATCCTGCCCTTGAAATTACCGGTCAGCGGCTGGTCTACAAATCGGGCGGGAAAAGCGGGGTTTGGATCCACCCGGAGGGGCTGCCGGACGAGGTAGTGGAAATTATCGCCGGGCTCGAGCGGTAAGCACCTCGTGATCGTGGCCTGCTTCTGAGCAGCGCTGGCAATTGACCCACTCGGCATTGCCGTTTGCGTAATACTCCTTTTTCCAGATTGGCAGCCGGATTTTTGCCTGGTCAATGATGTAACGGCAGGCGTCGAAAGCTTCACCGCGATGGGCCGAGGAAACCCCGACCACAACGGCCACGTCTGAGAGTTCCAGCAGTCCGCTGCGGTGGATGGCGCAGGCCCTGGAAACACCAAACTGCTGTTTGGCCTCCTCGAGGATCTTCTGGCCTTCGCTAACGGCCAATGGCTCGTAGACTTCGTACTCAAGGCGGAGCACTTGCTGCCCCTCATTATGGTCACGCACCCAGCCGTCAAACTGGACATAGGCGCCACAACTGCGGTCGAGGAGCCGTTCCCTGAAGGCAGCGAGATCTATCGCCTGGCGGCTGATTTCAAAAGGATTCATCCGCCGGCCACCGGGGGGAAAAACAGGACTTCATCACCGTCGGACAGTGCGCTGTCCCAACCGGCCATTTCGTCGTTCACGGCAACCATGGAGGAGGTGAATTTCTGCAGCCCGGTGTGCCTGGCGGCGCACTCGTTGAAGAGGTCTGAAGGGGAGCTTGCATCGGTGTTCACGGTTTCCGCTTCGACACCGGTGAGTTCACGAAACGCGGCAAAGTACCGGACGGTCAGGTTCATCTTTCATCCACCCAGACGGTACATTTCAACTTTTTCCTGGTCGTGCCCGGGCTGGCCCCGCTCTTCACTGTAACGGTCGTTGCGCCTGGCCCAGAT
>JARFQZ010000061.1 GCA_029287515.1 Lysobacterales bacterium | reverse complement strand
AAGGGTATCGGCTACACCAGCTCAGAGTTGGGTTTTGACGGGGAGAGCTGTGCCGCGATGACCGCACTCGGCGTTCAATCTCCGGATATCAACCAGGGCGTGGACCGCACGCGCCCGGAAGATCAGGGCGCCGGCGACCAGGGTCTGATGTTCGGCTATGCCACCAATGAAACCGACGTGCTGATGCCCGCCCCCATTACTTACGCCCATCGCCTGGTACAACGGCAATCAGAAATGCGCCGCAAAGGTATTCTCACCTGGCTACGTCCGGACGCCAAGAGCCAGGTCACTTTTCACTATAAGGATGGCAAGCCGGTCAGTATTGATGCCGTGGTACTGTCGACACAACACGCTGCGGATATTGACCACAAGGAGCTGGAAGAGGCGGTCATGGAGCATATTATCAAGCCGGTGCTTCCCAGCGAATGGCTCACACACGACACCCGCTACCACGTCAACCCCACCGGCGCTTTCGTTATCGGCGGCCCCATGGGCGACGCCGGTCTCACCGGTAGAAAAATCATTGTCGATACCTACGGGGGTGCAGCACGACACGGGGGCGGTGCCTTCTCCGGCAAGGATCCCTCCAAGGTCGACCGCTCTGCTGCCTATGCCGGTCGCTACGTCGCCCAAAACATCGTTGCCGGTGGTCTTGCCGAGCGCTGTGAGATACAGATATCCTATGCCATAGGCGTGGCCGAACCGACCTCCATCATGGTGGACACATTCGGCACCGGCAAAATCAGCGACGAGCGCATCACAGAGCTGGTGCGCGAGCATTTTGACCTGCGCCCCTATGGCATCCTCAAGATGCTGGATCTGCTGAACGCAGAGAAGATCAAGTACCGCAAAACCGCAGCTTACGGCCATTTCGGCCGCGAGCATGAGGGTTTCACCTGGGAGAAAACCGACAAAGCGGAGCTTCTGCGCACTGACGCAGGAGTCTGACACTATTTAAAGGCCAGCTGTGTTCTCTGAGGGGCGCTGCAGCGGGAACATCCCGCCAGGCTCAGGGAAACCGGGTCATTCGAAAGAACGGCGCTCATCTTTGTCTTCAGGAGATGACTATGAACGCCGTTTTGAATACCTCTTCAGATTATAAAGTCGCAGACATCAATCTGGCCGACTGGGGCCGCAAGGAAATCGAGATCGCCGAGAGCGAAATGCCCGGCCTGATGGCATTGCGCGATGAATTTGCCGCCGAAAAACCACTGCAGGGTGCGCGTATCACCGGCAGTCTGCATATGACCATACAGACTGCGGTATTGATAGAGACCCTGGTCGATCTCGGCGCCGAAGTCCGTTGGGCTTCCTGCAATATATTTTCCACCCAGGATCATGCCGCGGCCGCCATAGCTGCTCGCGGCATCCCCGTATTTGCGTGGAAAGGTGAGACCATCGATGAATACTGGTGGTGCACGGAACAGGCTCTGACCTGGCCGGAGGGCGGCGCGCCGAACATGATCCTGGACGATGGCGGCGACGCCACGCTGCTGGTTCACAAGGGCGCCGAATTCGAAAAAGCCGGTAGCGTTCCGCAAGCGCAAGCCGATGACAACGAGGAATGGAAAGCCATACTCGCCGTTCTCAAGCGCACGCTGGAAACCAGCCCGGGAAAATGGCAACAGATGGCCGACAGCGTCAAAGGTGTTACCGAAGAAACAACCACCGGCGTACACCGCCTTTACCAGATGCAGGAGAGCGGGGAACTGCTTTTCCCTGCCATGAACGTCAACGACTCGGTGACAAAATCCAAATTCGACAACCTGTACGGATGCCGCGAATCACTGCTTGACGGTATCAAACGCGCCACGGATGTCATGATCGCTGGCAAGGTCTGCGTCGTACTGGGTTATGGCGACGTCGGAAAAGGTTGTGCACAGGCTTACCGAGGCATGGGGGCAACGGTACTGGTGACCGAAATCGATCCCATTTGCGCCCTGCAGGCTGCCATGGAAGGTTACCGCGTTGTCACCATGGAAGATGCTGCGAGCCAGGGCGACATCTTTGTCACCACCACCGGCAACGTGAACGTCATCACCCACGAACACATGCTGGCGATGAAAAATGAAGCCATTGTCTGCAACATCGGGCACTTTGATTCGGAAATCGATATCGCGTCACTGGAAAAATATACCTGGGAAGAGATCAAACCCCAGGTTGATCACGTTATTTTTCCGGATGGAAAGAAAATCATCGTGCTCGCCAAAGGCCGCCTGGTAAACCTGGGCTGTGCGACGGGCCACCCGAGCTTCGTGATGTCCGCCTCCTTTACCAACCAGGTGATGGCACAGATGGAGTTGTTCAACAATACCGGCAACTATGAAAACAAGGTCTATGTGCTACCCAAACCCCTGGACGAGAAGGTTGCCCGCCTGCACCTGACCAAGATCGGCGCCAGGCTGACCACCCTGACCCAGGAACAGGCCGATTATCTGGGCCTCAAAATCGAAGGCCCGTACAAAGCGGAGCACTACCGTTACTGACCGAAACAGCTATCTGTAGCCACGGAACGCACGGAAACCAGGAAATCCTCGTGATTTCAAGACATGGGGATTGCGTGATTTTCGGTCTGTTCCGTGGCCCGCTTGAGATTCACGGGTAGAGTTGAACGAGTCATGGAATCGCAGAAAAAACACCCCAAAGTCTACAGCTTCGAATTCTTTCCGCCGAAGACGGAAAAAGGTGTTGCCAATCTTCGCAACACCCGCGAGCAACTGGCCAGTCTTGGTCCGCGGTTTTTTTCGGTAACCTTTGGAGCCGGTGGCTCAACACGTGAACGAACCTTTGATACCGTGCGTGAAATCCAGCGCGAATCCGGCATCGAAGCCTCGCCACATTTATCCTGCATTGGTTCCACCAAAGCCAATATCCGCGATATCCTGAAC
>JARFQZ010000057.1 GCA_029287515.1 Lysobacterales bacterium | reverse complement strand
ATCTCGATGAAATTGATACCCTTGTCGAACTTTTTGACCAGTGTCTTGATTTTGATCCGCGCATTGATGACGGCTTCGTCCTCAATTTCGGCTTCAGAGAGGACCTTGAGTTTCAAAGGCTTGATCTCTTCAGAATTGATCCGGTCGATCACGAATTCCCGCGGCGCGTCGGCCGGCACGGTGATCTGGAACTCGAAATATTTCGGTTTCTCTTCTTCTGCCAGCTTGTCGTAGAGCAGTTCTGCCTCTATGCCGGGCTCGAGGTAGGAAAGGTCGATGGTCTCCACCCGGGGGACTCCGGCTGTCGCGATGTTCCAGTCTTTCTCCACGTAGGCGTCGAAAATCGTACCCGATGGCAACTCCGCGGCCTGGCCCGGGATGAAAATCGGAATGATCAGCAGCACGCCCAGCGTGATCGAGAGCGCCATGCGACTTTTGCCTTCCTTGTGATAGCCGCCACTCAGCTGGATGGTCTGGCCGTCAATGCTCTGCGTTTCATAGGCGCCGATAACGCGATCACCCTTGGCGACCAGTTCTTCCATGGTTTCGATGTAGACCCGGGTTTCTGTTGGCAGCACAACTGTGCTCGCAAAGACCTGGCCATGGAACAGGATGCTGAATGCCAGGAAAAGGCGCGCAAATCTCTGTGAAAAGTCAGACATGAGTGATATTCCCGGGCGGCTAAGCCCTTTTTATCACGTAACATTTTCATTTTACGCTATATTTGAAGGCGACGCCTGAACCCAATACACAACAAGAACCAGGATTAGCCCTTGAAGAATCTCATCACCGCGCTTTTTTTTCTTTCCATTTCCTCTCTGCTTCACGCCGCAGAAACCCTAACCGCCGACAACCTGTTCGACCCGGGCCGCCTGCTGCAGGTCGAGGTCACAATGGACCCGAAAGACTGGCTGGACCTTCGGATCAGCCACCGTGAGACCGGCGAGAATTTTTCACAGATCGTCGAGAAACCCTACGATTACTATCCCGCCGATGTAAAAGTCGATGGCCTGGACATTGGGCGGGTCGGCATCCGCAAGAAGGGTTTCTTTGGTTCCGCGGTCTCCACCCGCCCCTCATTGAAACTGAAGATCGATTACAGCGAAAAAAACCGGACTTTCGCCGGCCAGGACAGGCTCACGTTCAATAACAACAACCAGGACCCTACCCGGGCGCAGTCTTTCCTGGTCTACCAGTTCATGAACGAAGCCGGCGTTTTGTCACCACGCAGCAACCTGGCGCGAATTACCGTCAACGGCGAGGATCTGGGTATCTACACCCACGTCGAATCAGTGCGCAAACCTTTCATCAAGCGCCTGTTCGGTAAATCCAAGGGCGACCTGTGGGAAGGATTCGCGGGGGATTTCACCGAGAGTGAATACGGCCGAATCGTGCACAAATTTGGCAAGGATGACGACGGCGTTGCATTAAAAAAACTTTATGACCTGCTGCAGAACCCCGACCCGATCCCGCTGGAGTCCTTCGAAACACTGCTGGACGTGGACGCCTTCATCACGCTGTGGGCCAGCGAGGTGCTGATAGGCCACTGGGATGGCTATGCCGGCAACCGCAACAACTTCTATATCTTCCGGCCGAAAAAGTCGGGGCGGTTTTATTTCACACCCTGGGGGCCTGATTCGGCCTTCGCAGATCCGGGTCCGTTTATTCACGTACCGGTGCCGAAGTCTTTCAAGGCCAGGGGCTACCTGTGCGAAAGGTTGTGGGAACTGCCCGAGGTCCGCGAACGCTACCGCAAAGAGATACAGCGGCTGCTCAACGAGGTGTGGGACGAAAAGAAAATGCTGGCCCAGCTGCAGCAGGTGCGCGCCATGACAAAGCCCTACAGCACAGTGCCGGATTCCGCGGTGGAAAAGGGGTCTCAGTCAATTGCGAATTTTATCGAATCGCGCCGCGGCGAGGTGCAGGCCGAGCTCGATGTCCCCGCCACCGACTGGCCTGACCTGGGCGCCAAGTTCAAACCCGGGGCGGGCAAAGCAATGGTGGTCAAAGGAACGTTCAAGGGCGTTTACACTGAGCCCGGCAAGGACGAGGCGTCCGCGGGTGATTCCGCACTGTTTGCCTCCATACCTGACAGCCTGTTGGGCACGGGTGAAGCAAGCATCAGTTTCATGATCGATGATGAAACGCACCAGCCATTCACTCAATATGGCGTGCGCACTACGCCCGGCAACCCGGACTTTATCCGCAAGGGGTACCCGGTGATCGAGCTGATCGCCCGTTCGGACTCAGGCCACCCCCCCTGGCGGCTGCTGCTGATCCTGGATCCCTACCAGGTGACCGAGGGCAAAAACCAGATGGACATCGACCATTTCACTGTCTGGGCGCAACTGACCCAGGGTGAACCCGGTTCAGATGCCGCCCAGACAACCGCCTTCGGTATCAGCGGCTCACTGGAGCTGGACGAATTCTCCCGTCAACCCGGCGCCCCGGTTTCGGGGCGGTTCGAGCTGAACATGGGTGCGTTCAAAGAGGCCAGGGACTAAACCGCCTCCAAGACTCCGGGCATCAACCGGCTGCAGCCAGCGCCTGGTCCAGGTCTTCAATGATGTCTTCGATATCCTCGATACCGATGCACAGGCGGATCATGTCCGGCGTGACGCCCGCCGACTTCAGCTCCTCTTCGGACAGCTGCCGGTGGGTGGTTGACGCCGGATGCGCCGCCAGCGACTTGACGTCGCCGATGTTGACGAGCCGTAAGAACATCTGCAATGCATCGTAAAATTTCACCCCGGCGTCGTAGCCACCCTTGATCCCGAAGGTCAGTAACGCGGACGGCCGTCCATTGGTGTATTTCTGCGCCAGTTCGTAATAGGGGGACTCCGGTAAACCGGCGTAACTGACCCAATCCACCGCAGGATGATCCTGCAGGTGCCCGGCGACCGCGATGGCGTTGTCACAATGCCGCTCCATTCTCAGCGGCAACGTCTGCATGCCCTGCAGAATCTGGAAAGCGTTCATCGGGCTGAGCGCAGAACCCGTGTTACGCAGGGGAACCGTGCGGACCCGACCGATGTATGCGGCTGCCCCCAGTGCCTCGGTATAGACCACGCCGTGATAAGACTCTTCCGGCGTCGTCAGCATGTGGAACTTGTCCGGGTAGTCGGCCCACGGAAACTCGCCGCTGTCCACGATCACCCCGCCCAGCGAATTACCGTGCCCGCCCATGTACTTGGTCAACGAATTGACCACGATATCCGCGCCCCAGTGGATGGGCTTGGTCAATGCGGGGGTCGCCACCGTATTGTCGACGATCAATGGAACACCGTGCGCATGCGCCATGTCGGCCAGCGCCTCCAGGTCAACGATGTTTCCGGCAGGGTTCCCAATGGTTTCACAGAAGACGGCCGTGGTCTTGTCGTCGATCAACGACTGCATGGCCTCGACGCTGTCGTCGGCGCCAAAGCGCACTTCAATGCCCTGCCGGGGCAGCATGTGCTTGAACAAGGTATAGCTGCCGCCGTAAAGCATCGGAACGGATACGATATTGTTCCCCTGCTCGGCGATATTCAGGATGGAATAGTTGATTGCAGCGCTGCCGGCGCTGAGGCAGAGGCCGGCAATGCCGCCCTCCAGTTCAGCACAACGCTGCTCCAACACACCCGTGGTGGGGTTCATGATCCGGGTATAGATGTTGCCGGGAACCGCCAGGTTGAACAGGTCGGCGCCGTGTTGCGCGTCGTCAAACTCATACGCGACGGTCTGGTAGATCGGCACGGCAGTGGCGTGAGTCTCGGGGTCGGATTTGAATCCGGCGTGAATCGCAAGCGTCTGGTCTTTCATTAAAGCTCCTATGTAGATACCAAATTGTGGATTACTGACACATAAAATCGTCCCCCGGCAGGGGCTGGCACTGGGCAGGCCAGCCCACTTCCCGCCAGTATTCCGGTAGTCGCAACTCTTCCAGCATGAGTTTGCTGCGCGGGTCGGACCGATACCCGGACAAGAGCTCGGGGGAGACAATGGGCGCCTGCAGGTCGAGGGTGGAAGTAATGGTCCATTCGATCCATTGTTCCTTGAAGCTGTTGCGAACCGTCAGCCAGTCATCAAAGCGGCCGGTCAGAATCAGCAAAGGTGTAACCTCCTGCAACGCAGCTACCACTTCATCGGATGGTTCCTCCCTGCTCCCTGCCATCCAGTCGACAAGCTGCACATAATGTTCGGGCCGGGTAGTTTGCGGATTCATCTGCTCAGCGAACTGGCGCGCTTCATCATATTGCCCGTATTGCAGCAACGCCATCAGTCGCCAAACCTGCAGGTTGCCCATGTCCGGGCTGATCTCCAGTCCCTGCAGGGTGTATTCGTCCCGTAAATCGAAATCACCCGTGGCGTGATGAAGGATGGCTGCAACCAAAAGGAAAACAGGGACACGGGGGTCCAGCTCTATCATTCGTTCCGTAACCTGCCTGGCCTTTTCGAACTGCCAGGAGTAGGTCAGCATGGCCGCGTAGTCCTCCATCATGTCAGATGAGTCCGGGTCGAGTTGCAGGGCCCTGAGGTAATAGTCCTCTGCCTGCTTCCATTCAAGTGTGAATAGCAGGTTATTGGCCATCGCATGCAGCGCGGTTGGCAGGTTGGGGTCCAGATCCAGTGCTTTCTTGGCAGCTGCCATGCTCTTTGCCCCGACATCACCCATCCTTTTCCCCTCCTCCGCTGAGACGTAGTTGATCACCACGTTGTAACTGTGGGACAGCCCGGCCCAGGCAGGCGCGAATTCCGGGTCGATGGCCAGCGCCTGCTCGAACAATTCGATGGCTTCGACCACGCCTGCACCACGCTGGCGGAACAGCGTCCGGGCGCGCAGATACAGGTCATAGACTTCCGGGTTGACCGTTCGGGTCGGGCGGGTGGATTGAGGAGCGGAAATACCCAGCGACACCTGCAGCGCGCCGGCAATCTGGCTGGCGATGTCATCCTGGATGGCGAAAATATTCTCAAGTTTGCGGTCATACGCTTCCGACCACAGGTGGAAGCCGTCATCAGCCCGGATCAGCTGGGCGGTGATGCGCACCTGGTCGCCGGCCTTGCGCACGCTGCCTTCCAGGATGTTGTTTACGCCCAGCAAACGGGCAATTTCACGCACATCCTGGTTCTGTCCCTTGAAAGAAAACGCCGACGTTCGAGCCGCCACCTGCAGTTCGCGGATACCGGCCAGGCGGTTCAGGATTTCCTCGGTAATGCCATCGCTGAAGTATTCCTGCTCCTGGTCGGAGCTCATGTTGACGAAGGGCAGCACGGCGATGGTGACAGGGCCGTCGGCGCCGGCCGCTTCGGGTGATTCTTTTGCTGCTACCGATTCCGCGGGCGCATCAACCGCTGGCGCCTGTTCTGTTCCGGCCGGTCCACCAGTAAACCGCTCGACCAGCAACAGGACGACCGCAACGGACAGGAACACGATGATGGTGCGGTCCAGCTTGCGGCCGGTTTGCGGCGCGATGGACTGCGTACGGTCGATCTCTGATTCGCGCTTGATGCCCTCCGGCGTCACCTCATAAATCCAGGACACCACCAGGGCAATACCCAGACCGGCCAGCGCGGCCAGGAAGAACACCTGCAATATCCAGTCCGGCGCCCCGATCACTTCCAGCGCAAAATCGATAATCTGCAGCAGGACCCACGCGCCGAGCACGTAGGCGAGGCCCACGCGAAACACGTTGCGGCGCTTCAGTTCCTGGAAAAAGTTCATTTGGTGGTGGATGTCCCCGTCTGCTCGAGGGCTATTCTGCCACAGAGCGTGGCAAAGGGCGTGAACAGGTGCCCGCAAGCGGGAATGTGGATAAGATTGTCATGGAGTCAAACAAAAGACATTCAACATGACACTAGAGTCCTTGGGAAACCTGGGGGAGTTCGTTGGTTCGCTGGCCGTACTGATCACGCTGATCTACCTGGCCAGGCAGTATCATCAAAGCATTGCAGAAAAGCACACCGAGAGCCTGAATGTCGCCCTGGGTACGCACGTTCATCGAATTGCCCAGATCACTGCCACTGACGAAGACGCCGAATTGTTTCGCCGGTTCTGCGAGGACTTTTTCGCTTTGTCATTGAACGACAGGGGTCGTGTTCACGCCGTGATGCTCGATCTTCTTCTCAGCTTCAACCAGGTGTTAAGGTTGAACACCTCCGGAATGCTCGATGACCAGGAGTTCGAAGCGATTCGCGGCACTTTTATTTCAATCCTCAGAACAGCGGGAGGTCGTGCATGGTGGGAGGCGTTCAAACACATGACTCCCGAATTTCTGAACACCAGCGTGTCTGCAATGATTGATGACGACAACATTCGAGTCGGGCCTTTTACTGAAGAACAATCCTTCCTGTTCAAGTAAGGTGGCCGAAACCCTCGCTGGCGGAGAGATCAGATGAAAGACCAGGCACGCATTGTCATTGTCGGTGGCGGCATCATGGGAGTGGGCCTGCTGTATCACCTGGCGCTGGAAGGCTGCACCGATGTGTTGCTGATCGAGAAAGGCGAACTGACCTCCGGCTCCACCTGGCACGCGGCGGGCCAATGCCCAAGCCTGACCGGTAACTACAACCTCGCGAAAATCCACCACCACGGCAACCTTCTGTACCCGAAACTGGAAGAGCTGACCGGCCAGTACGTCAGCTGGCACCGCTCGGGCGGCATCCGGCTGGCGCGCACCCAGGAAGACCTGGACTGGTTCCAGTACATGCGCGGCATCGCCCGCAACGTCGGTTTCCGCATGGAGATCATCGACCCGGCCAAGATCCGCCAGATCAATCCGTTTATGAATACTGACGGAGTGCTGGCCGGCGCCTGGACCACTGACGATGGCCATGCTGACCCGTCCGGCCTCACCCACGCCATGGCCCGCGGCGCGCTGAACCTGGGCGCGAGCATCGTGCGCCATAACCGGGTCACCGATATCCGTGGCCTGCCCTCCGGCGAATGGGAGGTCATTACTGAAAAAGGCAACGTGACCGCAGAGGTGGTGGTCAATGCAGCCGGCTGTTTCGCGCGACGGGTGGCCCAAATGGTCGGCGCCGACCTGCCGATTTCGAACATGGAACACCACTACATCGTCACCGGCCCGGTGGCGGAGTTCCAGGAACGCGATGAAGAGATACCGGTGATCCGAGACCCGCATGCTTCGGCCTACATCCGCCAGGAACAGAAATCCGGGCTGGTAGGCATTTACGAGCAGACCGGCATGACCGAGGCCTGGGCCCCGCGTGGCTTTCCGAACTGGGCATCCGACAGCGAACTGTTCCCGGACGACCTGGAGCGGCTGATGCCGTGGCTGGGCAGGGCGCTGGAACGCCTGCCGGTGCTGGAAGAAGCAGGCATCCGCCGCATCGTTAACGGCGCCATCCCTCACTCGGCGGACGGCCCGCCGCTGCTGGGGCCGGTTGCCGGGCTGAAGAACTTCTGGCTGTGCTGCGGCTCTTCTTTCGGTATCGCCCAGGGTGCTGGCTGCGGCAAGTACCTGGCCCAATGGATGCTGTATGGCGATTCCGAGCTCAACATGACCGGCTTCGACCCGCGCCGCTTCGGCGTGTTTGCCGATGAAGCCTACATGAAGGCCAAGGGCTTCCAGGACTACCAGATGACCTACTGCACGCCCCTGCCCGGCGAAGAATTGCCGGCAGCGCGCGACATCCGGACCAGCCCGCTGCACCAACGGCTGAAACAACAGGGCGCGGTGCACACCCAGACCTTCGGCTGGGAGCGCCCCAAGTGGTTTGCGCCTGAAGGCGAGGAGGAAAACTACAGCTTCCGCCACAACAATACCTTCGATTTGGTGCGCGAAGAATGCCGTGCAGTTCGTGAACGGGTGGGCCTGCTCGACCTGTCCGGGTTTGCAAAATACGAGGTCAGCGGTCCGGACGCCGGAGGATTCCTGGACCGGATCTGCGCCAATCGCATGCCGCGGAAAACCGGCGGCATCGTACTGGCGCATATTCTTTCGAATGCCGGCCGGATTCGCGCCGAGATGACCGTGACACGTCTGGCGGAAAATCGTTATTACCTGCTTTCGGCCGCCGCCGCCGAATTGCGCGACTTGGATCACCTGCAACAGGGGCTGTTGCCGGGTGAACAGGTCGAGATCAGCAATATCAGTGACCAGCTCGGCGTGCTGGTGCTGGCCGGGCCACGTGCGCGGGACGCGCTGCAGCCGCTGACCGATACGCCGTTGGACAGTAAATCATTCCCGTGGCTCAGCGGCAGGGAGATAACCGTAGCCGGTGTGCCTTTAATCGCGCTCCGGGTGAATTATGTTGGCGAACTGGGTTGGGAGCTGCATGCGCCGATGGAACACCTGCCCGCGCTGTACGATGCCCTGTGGGAACAGGGTGAACCATTCGGCATCGCGAACTTCGGGCTCTACGCCGTCAACAGCCTGCGGATGGAGAAGGGCTAC
>JARFQZ010000298.1 GCA_029287515.1 Lysobacterales bacterium | reverse complement strand
CTGGGACTGTATCCCTGGACCCGACCTCTCGCGCGTACGCTGTTCCGCTTCGTCGTCAATCCGCTGGAGAGCCTGTGGCTCGGATTTGTTTCCGCCCTGCCAAACCTGATCTTCCTGGTCATTCTCTGGATTCTAACCATTTATCTGCTCAAGTTCTTTCGTGCATTCTTCCGCGCGATTGAACACGGCCGGATTCGGCTGGAAAGCTTCGAAGCGGAATGGGCGATGCCTACCTACAAGATCGTCCGAATTCTTGTCATCGCCTTTGCCATAGTCGTCGCATATCCGTATATTCCAGGCTCCGATTCACTGGCTTTCAAAGGCGTAACCGTCTTTGTCGGTATCCTGCTTTCGCTGGGCTCTTCCTCGCTTATCGCCAATTTACTTGCGGGCCTGAGCATGACCTACCGTGGTGCTTTTCGCGTGGGTGACCGGATCAAGGTTGGAGAGACCGTGGGCACGGTCGAAGATCTCAAAGTAATGATCACTCGCGTCCGCACCCCCAAAAACGAATTCGTGGTCATTCCCAATTCCAATATTTTGAATTCGGACGTAATCAACTACTCACAGCTGGCAAAGACCGAGGGGCTGCTGTTGCACACAACGGTTAGCATCGGCTACGACACGCCATGGCGCCAGGTCGAAGCCATGCTGATTGAAGCCGCCAGGCGCACAGAAGGCATCAAGAAGACGCCAACGCCATTCATGCTGCAAAGTTCCCTGGGTGATTTCGCTGTGGAATACCAGGTAAACGGCTACTCTAAGGACGTTACAGACCTCCCGCGGATCTACTCGGATTTGCATGCCAATATCCAGGACGTGTTCAACGAACACGGCGTTCAGATCATGTCGCCCGCATACGTGGCCGATCCGGAAAAAGCCAAGCTGGTGCCCCCGGAACGCTGGCATGAGGACCCTGCGCCCAAGCCCGCTTGAACTTGCGCGGCATGGGATATCGAATCCACGAGAATGCTTGCGCGATCCCCTGACCTTCAGTCCGGCTGGTTCAGCAGCAGTTGCCGCCGGTCGTCCGAACCTTCCACGAACTCGACCAGGTTCGTGATGGAAATATCGTTCTTCAGTAACAGGCTGCTGAAGGCGTTGATACAGGCAGCCGGGCTGGCATCCGGAAATCGCCGGAGAAATTCCGCTCGAAAAACACTGAATTCAGCATAGACGTAGAGCTTGCCGTGGTTGAACACGCTTTCACGCGCCAGTTCGCCATGGAACCGGCCTGAACCCAACAGGCGCCGGTACTCCCCGGCCGCCTTCTCATGCACCAGGTCGACGAATTCACTGGCATGGTCCAGCACACTGGCCTGCATACCCGTTACGTCCGTTGTCAGGGAGCGATTGCTCATGCCGATGACGATACACGATGCGGCCGGCTAACGGAATCTTGCCACGTAAACGTAACCATTTCGCAACTCGTGTCGTCAAACATACAACACCAGCTGGAAAATTTTATGCACGAGGGAATCCGCGACACGTCCGCACAGGACGTATTGCTTGAAAAAAACAACCGCCTGGGCTGGCTCAAATGGGCCGTCGGCGCGGTGCTCGGCCTGGGCCTGGTTTTCGTTTTGGGATCCACGCTGTCCACGTGGATGAGCGCAGAAGCCAGTGTCTCCGCCGAACGCATTCGCACGGCAGTGGTGAACCGGGGCGACCTGGTCCGCGATCTCAATGTACAGGGCCGGGTAGTCGCTGCCGTCAGTCCGACGCTCTACAGTCCGGCCACCGGCACGGTCACTCTCGAGGTGCTGCCGGGTGACACGGTCCGTCCCGGGCAGGTACTTGCAACGATCGACAGCCCCGAGGTGCGGTCAGAGTTTATGCAGGAGCAATCTACCCTGGACAGCCTCAGCGCCGAACTGGAACGGGAGAAAATCCAGGCGCGCAAGGCGCAGGTCTCAAGCCAGCAAACGATTGACCTGGCGCGTGTGAAACTTACCGCCGCGGAGCGGGAAATGCGCCGGGCCGATAAGTCGATCGAAACGAACGCGATCTCGGAAATCGATTACGAACGGGCCCGGGACGAACTGGCCAGGGCTAAAGTCGAATACAACCACGCGGTGCAGGACTCCCGGCTGGAAAGCGAGAGCCTGGAGTTCGAAACGGAAACCCGGGAGCTCGCCGTCGGCAGGCAGGAACTCGTTGTCAATGAACTGCAACGCCGGGTCGACGAGTTGGCGATCCGTTCACCGGTAGACGGCATCGTAGGCAACGTGGAAGTCACTCAGAAAGCTGTCGTCACACGGAATGCGCCCCTGATCACCGTGGTGGACCTGACCGCCTTTGAAGTCGAGATCCGGATTCCCGAAGCCTACGCGGATGACCTGGGCCTGGGACTTGCAGGAGAAGTTCAATACAACGGCGCCGGCTATCGTGGCGAACTGGTTTCACTGTCACCCGAAGTGGTCAATAACGAAGTCGTTGGCCGGATACGCTTTGCGGATGAAACACCACCCGGCCTGCGTCAGAACCAGCGGGTCACGGTTCGCGTGATGATGGACGAGCTGCTCGGTGTTCTGAAATTGCAGCGTGGCGCATTTGCCGACGGCGGCGGAGGAAGACTCGCATTCGTGTTGTCTGAAAACGGACTGGCGGAGCGTCGCAATATCCGGCTTGGCGCGCGCAGCGCCGCCGAGGTCGAGGTCATATCCGGCCTCGCCGAGGGCGATGAGGTCATCATCTCGAGCATCACCGAATTCACAAATTACGAAACGATACAGGTCGTGGACTGATACGACACATTTGACTCTGGAGGAATCATCACATGCTTAAAATGAGCAACATTAGCAAGGTCTACCGGACGGAACTGGTGGAAACACACGCACTGCGGGAACTTGACCTGCACGTGGATGAGGGCGAATTTGTCGCCGTAACAGGCCCATCCGGTTCCGGTAAGACGACCTTTCTCAATATTGCAGGATTGCTCGAGTCCTCCACCAGCGGCCTTTACGAACTGGATGGTGAAGATGTCAGCCAGCTCAATGACAGTAAACGGTCCCGCATCAGGAACGAGAAAGTCGGCTTTATTTTCCAGAGCTTCAACCTGATCCCCGACCTTAACCTGGCAGACAATGTCGATGTTCCCCTGCGTTACCGCGGGTGGTCAGGCGCGGAGCGGCGCAAAGCCGTGGGCGACATGCTGGACCTGGTCGGACTCGGTTCGCGTCAGAACTACCTGCCATCGCAGTTGTCCGGAGGGCAGCAACAGAGGGTGGCTATTGCCAGGGCACTGGCGGGCAAGCCCCGGTTTCTGCTGGCGGACGAACCCACCGGTAACCTTGACTCGGAAATGGCGGGTATAGTGATGCGACTGCTTGAGTCCATCAACGCCGAAGGCACGACCATCGTGATGGTAACGCACGATCCGGACCTGGCGCACCGGGCGCACCGGAACATCCACATTCTCGACGGTCGGGCCAGTGATGTGATGTCGGCTGTTACACCCAACGTCACACCCATGCCGGAAAGGGAGGCGGTCCGTGTTTAGTTACTATCTCAGGCTGGCCATGACCAGCATTCGCCGGACGCCGGTTCTTTCAGCCCTCATGGTGCTGGCGCTGGGACTGGGTATCGGTGCCTTCATGACGACGTTCACGGTGTATTACCTGATGTCGGGTGACCCGATTCCGCACAAGAGCGATGTGCTTTACGCGGTCCAGCTCGACAACTGGGACCCAAACGAGGATCCAACCGAATCCGCCAGCGACGTCCAGCCGCAGCTGACCTACCAGGATGGCCAGTTCCTGATGAACTCGGATACACCGGCCACCCGCCAGGTGCACATGTACGGCTCGGACATGGTGGTGGTCCCCGAAGGCGATGAGCCGCCCTTCAATGAAAATGTGCGCGCCACCTATGAAACATTCTTCAGCATGTTCGACGTGCCGTTCATCTACGGCGCGCCCTGGCCCAGCAAGGCGGATGAAGATCATGCCAGCATGATCGTGATTGGAAGGAAACTGAATGACCGGCTGTTCAACGGTGAAAACAGCGTCGGCAAGAGCATCCAGCTGAACGACGATTTTTACAAAATCACCGGCGTCATCGACGACTGGCAACCCACTCCGCGCTTCTATCACGTGGACGCCGGCCGCCGGTTTTCAGACAGCGAACAGATCTTCCTGCCGTTTACCCGCGCCATCGACCTGGTGCTGGGCCCCAACGGCAATACCAACTGCTGGGCGCCGATGGATGACAGCCTGCCGGTTATCGAGGCGTTCCTGAAGTCTGAATGTGTCTGGACGCAATTCTGGGCCGAACTGGAAACACCGGACCAGGCTGCCGCTTACAAGGATTACCTGGATAACTACGTCAGGGACCAGAAGCAGATCGGACGATTCCAGCGACCGCTGAACAACTTTATTTCCAATGTGAAGGAATGGCTGGTGGTCAACCGGGTGGTGACCAACGACAACCGCGTTCTGGTCAGGCTCAGCTTCCTGTTCCTGCTGGTTTGCGTGCTCAATACTGTTGGCCTTTTGATGGCCAAGTTTTTGGGTAAAAGCGGTGAAGTGGCTGTCCGGCGCGCCATGGGCGCCAGCCGCCAGGCCGTGTTCGCGCAGAACCTGGTCGAGGTAGCCACCATTGGTGTGGCCGGCGGTATCGTCGGCGTTGGCCTGGCCTGGCTGGGGCTTAAAGGCATCGAAAGCCTTTACCGAGGTTACCAGCACCTGGTTCATCTGGATCCCGTGATGCTGGCGACCGCTGTGTGCCTGGCCGTCATCTCAGCGATCCTGGCAGGCCTGTACCCGGTGTGGAGAGTTTCCCGCCAGGCGCCGGCCGGCTTGTTGAAAGCACTGTGAGGAAAATATCATGAAAGACATTGGACCCATTTTTCGCTCCCTGCTTCGCAACAAGCTGGGCGTGATCCTGATCGCGCTGCAGATCGCCCTGACCCTGGCCATCGTCACCAATGCGGCCTTCATCATCCAAGAACGCTCTGCCGACATTGCCCGCCCGTCGGGCCTGGATGAAGAAAACACCGCGATGTTCATCACCAACCTGTTCGATTCGAACGTGGACCAGAGGCAGTTGTACCGCGATGACCTGGAAGCCATCCGGGCCATACCGGGTGTACTGGCTGCTGCGCCGACCCAATCCATGCCGGTCAGCGGCAGCGGCTGGGGTGAAGACCTGTATACCGACCCTGAAATGCCTTCCAACGAATCCATCAACTTCGGCAAGTTCATGGTGGATGAGCATGGCCTGGATGCCTTTGGCCTCGAATTGGTCGCCGGCAGGATGTTCACACCGGACGAGATGGTCACCCGCAGTTTTGAAGAGATGGAAGTGGCCAGGGTACTGGTCATCAGCCAGGCGCTGGCTGACAACCTGTTCCCGGATGGCGACGCACTGGGCAAAACCGTGTGGGACGAACCCAATGGCCAGCAACCGATGGAGATCATCGGCATCTACGACCATATGCAGAACGCCTGGCCAACCTCCAGGAACGTGAACAACACGGCCCTGACCCCGGAGATCTCGATGTTCGGCGGGCAGATGATGTATGTCGTGCGGGCCGAGCCGGGGCAACTGGACCAGGTGATGCAGGCGACCGAAGCATACCTGTCGAAAAACCGAAGCCGGATCGTCGAGATCGTGCGCAGTTATCCGGAACAGAAGAGCAGGACCTATTCCCGTGACATCGCCATGGTCAAACTGCTCTCCGGCGTCATCATTGTGCTTACGGGCGTGACCGGCCTGGGAATCATCGGGCTGGCATGGTTCAGCGTAACCCAGCGACGCAAGCAAATCGGGACTCGCCGTGCGCTGGGCGCCACCAGGGCCGACATCGTTCGCTACTTCATGGTGGAAAACTGGCTGATCACCTCGGCAGGTCTGGCGGTTGGGTTGATCGGCACCGTTGGTCTCAACTGGTTCCTGGACACGCAGTACGAGGTCGGCCGGGTACCGCTGTGGTACCTGCCCGTCGGAATGATGGCGCTGTGGATTCTGGGTCAGCTGGCCGTACTGCTGCCTGCCCGCCGCGCTGCCAACAGTCCGCCGGCACTGGCCACCCGCAGCGTCTGATCAGAACGGGACACCGGAGTCAGCCCGCCACGTGAGTGCGCGGGCTGATTCGTCGAACTCTGGTCTACTGCATTGCCTCGCACAGCGGCACGTTATTGGGC
>JARFQZ010000291.1 GCA_029287515.1 Lysobacterales bacterium | reverse complement strand
CTGAACGCGATTATCCTGTCCGACGACAACGATGAAGATGATCTGAACTGTCCATCTGAAACCCTGGTCCCGGGGGCTGACATGACCTGCTCGGCATCCCATATCGTGACCCAGGCGGAAATCGACGCCAACGGTTCACCGGTTGCTGATAGCGGATTACTTGAAAACACAGTAACCGGAACGGCTACTGAACTCGCGGAGCCTGTGACTGCAGAGCTGGAAATTCCCATTAACCAGTCACCGGGCCTGACGGTACAAAAATCGTCAACGACCAGCGAAGTAGCCGGGACGGGCGAGGTGACCTATGACTACCTGGTGACCAATGCAGGTAGCGTGACCCTGACCGGACTAACCCTGGTCGACAACAACGTGGACACGGACGTCGATTGCGGCGGGGTGGACACGCTTGACCCAGGCCAAGACCTGATCTGTTCAGCGGTGCATACGGTCACCCAGCAGGAACTTGACGATGACGGTTCGCCGGTACCCGGTAGTGGCGTGTTGTTCAATGAAGTCGTTGCATCGTCGAACGAGACGGAGAATGCCAGCGATAACCTTTCCATTCCGATTACCTGGACCGGAAGCTCGTTGATTACCATCACCAAGGACTTTACCGATGACAATCCGGGTGAAGTAACCATGCGGATGATTTGTACCGGGGCGATGCCGACGTACGCGTCGTTCAAGCTGAAGGACTCTGGCGTCCGGATCGAGGAGATTACTCCGTTCGGGCCGGGACCGATTAACTGCAAAGTTTCTGAAATCGAAAGTCCTGTGGAGGGATACACGCCGGTTTACCTTGCCTCTGCAACGACGGGTGAAGCCGACGATGTGCGCTCAGAAACGGACGGTTGCTACTTCGACGGAATCGTCAGAGGTAACTTTGTCTGCGATGTGACGAACCAGGCAGATCCGGTGGAAGTGGACGTTCACAAGGTTTGGCAGATCCCCGGTGCGCTGCAGTTTGATACCGACCTGGACGTGACGATTTCACTGACCTGTGACTCTGAAATCGTTAATGGCACCGACATTGGAGGCGGCCTCTACAGTGCATCTGAGTTCCTTTCTGAGGCAAATGGCGACTACGATGATGAAGACGGTAACTTTGTTGGAATGGGCACCGCGACTTTTGAAGTCGTCCCTGCATTCTATCCGACGGCAGGTGATCCGGACGATCAGGAATACACCACCTGCTTCGCAACCGAAAGTGGCCTGGGTAGTATCGTGGAAGTCGACAATGGCTGCGGTGATTCAATTTCCACCGGCACCATCGAAATTGTCAATGGTATCGGTGACGAATGCACCATTACCAACACCGTGTTCTTTGAAGGCATTCCGACGCTCAGCCAGTGGGGTATGGCGCTCATGGCGCTGCTGATGCTTGGATTCGGGTTCGTCGGTATGCGACGATATGCCTGATCCATAAGGAAGCGTAAAAACCCCGCTGCAGATGATTCTGTAGCGGGGTTTTTCTTTTCCGGGGTTAGCGTTCACACCGTGAGCTGTAACCCTGCTCTTTAATCCTTCCATGCTGGTTTCGAAAATAATCTGTGGATTCTCGAATACCGTGACTATGGATCCTAATTGGATTGAGTCTCATTTTCGATTAGTCTTGAACGCTGCTGGTCACCAGAAACAGGCTTACCCAATGAAAACCAAATGCCTCCGCCATGCTTTCTTGTTGCTCAATACGGCGCTTGCAGTGCTTGCCGCGGCGCTATTCACAAAGAGTGTTCTGGCAGCGACCTCGGCCGACGGTTTCTGGACTGACATTGATCAAAGCCGCATCACCACTCAGGGCCAGCGGCTGACAGTTCCCGAGCGTTACCGCACAACCGAACTGGCATTGCCCGAATTTGAAGCGGCACTGGCCACGGCGCCGCCGGAGAAAAGCGTGGTTGGCGGAATCCTGGTTTCCCTGCCCATGCCGGATGGTTCATTTCAGAATTTTCGGGTGGAAAACTCGCCCATCCTGGCCCCGGAGCTGGCCCAGAGGTACCCCGAAATAACCACCTTTATAGCGGTGGCTGAAAATAATGCGCTGATGTCGGGGCGTCTCGACCTGACGCCATCCGGCTTTCACGCGATCATCTTCACGCCTCAGGGGACCGTCTATATCGATCCCTATCAAAGCGGCAGCCGGCTGGAATATATAAGCTATTACAAGCAGGATCTGCAAAACTTCAAAGAGCCTTTCTACTGTGGCGTTACCGGTCAAAGGGTTGATGCATCCCATGGCCTGCAGGACCATATTCTGATGTCACCGGTAGGCGACGTCCTGATTTCATACCGGCTCGCTGTAGCAGCCACCGGTGAGTACACGGCGTTTCACGGCGGCACCGGGGCAGCGGGATTGGCGGCGATCGTCACGACCATCAACCGCGTCACGGGGATATACGAGAGGGAACTGTCCGTGCGGCTGATCCTGGTCGCAAACAACGACCTGGTCGTTTATACCGATCCCGACACGGATCCGTATTCAAATAACGATCCTTTCGCGCTTCTGACTGAGAACCAGGCAAATCTGGATTCCGTAATCGGGACGGCGAACTACGATATCGGCCATGTTTTCAGCACCGGCGGCGGCGGACTGGCGGGCCTGGGCGTGGTCTGCAACCCGTCGGCCAAGGCGCAGGGTGAAACCGGGCTCAGCGCCCCCGTGGGCGATGTCTTTTCCGTGGATTTCGTGTCCCACGAGATCGGCCACCAATTCGGAGGCAACCACACATTCAATGGATCCACAGGCAATTGTAGCGGCGCCAACCGTAACGCCTCCACGGCCTATGAACCCGGAAGTGGCTCGACGATTCAGGCTTACGCCGGTATCTGCGGGTCCGAAAACCTTCAGCAGAACAGCGACGATTACTTTCATACGGGAAGTTTCGATGAAATGACGTCCTACATTGCGGGCGGTGGAAACTGCGGCACACCGTCGAACACCGGGAACACGATACCGGCTATCGACGCAGGCCCGGCTTTCACGGTGCCCGCCGGCACGCCCCTGCTACTGACCGCAAACGAAGGAGTCGATCCCGATAACGGGCAGGTGCTGACTTATTCCTGGGAACAGGTCGATGTCGGCGTCGCCGGGCCGCCCAATACAGACGATGGCGGTCGGCCGATTTTTCGCTCGTTTCCGGCGCAAACGGAGCCGGTTCGATTCCTGCCGAGAATGTCGGATCTTCTGAACAACACCAGTACCCTGGGTGAGTCGCTACCGACGACTGACCGCAACCTGACCTTTCGTCTCACCGTGCGGGACAACGCAACCGGTGGCGGCGGTGTGGATTACTCCACGGTCGTGCACCAGGTCACTACGTCAGCCGGCCCGTTCGCGGTCACCAGCCAGAACGCGCCCACGGGCTGGGCGGCCGGCACCCTGCAGACGGTGGAATGGGACCTGGCCAACACCACCGCCGCGCCGGTCAGCTGTTCGGAAGTGGAAATCTATTTTTCCGATTCCGGGTTTCCCGCCTTCAGCGGCATCAACCTGCTGGCAAGCACACCCAACGATGGCAGCGCCGATATCACGGTCCCGGATATTTCCACAAGCACCGGCCGCGTGATGGTGAAATGCCTATCCAACATCTTTTTTGACATCAACGATGCCGACATCACGATCTCCACGAGCGCGAACTGCGGAAATGCTGTTCTGGAAGCGGGCGAACAGTGTGACGATGGAAATTCGGAAGGCGGCGACGGATGTTCGGCCGCATGCCAGGTCGAGGACAATTGGTCCTGTACGCTGCCCGTGCCCCCGGTTCCGGACAGCAATGCCATCCCGGAAGGCGGGTTTGAAAGCGGAACGCCCAACCCGGCCTGGGCCGAAACCTCCACCAATTTCGGCACACCATTGTGTGATCTGAGTACCTGTGGCCTCGATATCGCGAACACGGGCAACTGGTACGCCTGGTTCGGCGGTACCGAAGTGCAGGAGACGGCATCGCTGCAGCAGGATTTCCTCATCCAGTCAACGGATGAAGACCTGACTTTCGCGATCCAGATAGCCGTCTGCGACAGTGCGGATGATTTCGTCCGGTTGTTGTTCGACGGTGTCACCGTGTGGGAGGCAACTGGCGCGAGCCCGGATTGCGGTGCGCCAGGGTATTCCATCGAAACCATCGATCTCGGCAGCGCTCCGGGCGGGCCCTGGAATGATGACGCGGTGCATGTCATCCGGTTCGAATCCAGTATCTTTTTGACCAATGAAAGCTGGAGTAATTTCTTTATTGACGATGTCAGCATCTTGCGTGGCGCAACTCCGCCACAACCCAGCGTATGTACTTCCAATATAATTTTAAAGGACGGTTTCGAAGCGGGTCAGTAACCTTCGGGTGGTTGACCGGTTAGCCGCCGGTTTCTTGCTGTTGGACCCACTTAAAAGAAGAAGCCCGCAACCAGGCGGGCTCCACAGGTTTTCCCGGGTTTTCCGGGAAGTATCTGGTGGTGATGGGTGGACTTGAACCACCGACCTCAGCATTATGAGTGCCGCGCTCTAACCAGCTGAGCTACATCACCTTTAACTGGTTCGATCCTTTCGAATCGGGCCGCAAATTCTCTATGTATGGCCCCGGAATGTCAACCTTAATCGTCAAAACGGTAGCCGTAGGCGTCAAAGAAACGGTCCTGGATTTCATCCAGCGTAGGGTTGTGATTCTGAGGGCCTTGTTGAGCTACCTTGATGGCGCCCATCACCGAGCCTATTCGACAGCTCGAAACGAGGTCCAGATCGTTGAGTAAACCGTACAACAGGCCGGAACGAAACGCATCGCCGCAGCCGGTCGGGTCCTGTACGTCATCAGGTTTCACCGGTGAAATGGCTTGTTCGCCATCCCGGGTGCGAAGAATTGAACCCTCGGCACCCTGCGTGACGATCATGGCTTCAACCTGTTTTGAGATGCTGTCACCGTCCAGCCCGGTTTTTTCTTTCAACAGCTGGAATTCGTAGTCATTGAGGATGATGTACCTGGCTTCCCTGATGAACTGTCTCAGTTCGTCACCGTTGAACAGGGTCATGCCCTGGCCCGGATCGAAGATGTGGGGAATTCCATGTTCAACGAAATCCCTGCTGTGCTGAATCATCGCCGCCTTACCGTCGGGCGCCACGATGCCCACCCGGATGTGTTCCGTATCACCGATCTGATTCAGATAGCTGTGCTGCATGGCGCCCGGGTGAAAGGCGGTGATCTGGTTGTCGTCAATGTCCGTCGTGATGAATGCTTGCGGGGTGAATTCGCCTTCCATGTGGCGGACGTACCGGGTCGAGATCCCCAGCTGATCAAGGTGCCGCTGGTAGGGCCCGAAGTCGTCACCCACAGTTGCCATGGGGTAGGGGTCTTCCCCCAGTAAACGAAGATTGTAGGATATATTTCCGGCCACCCCACCAAATTCGCGGCGCATTTCCGGAACCAGGAAGGCGACGTTCAGAATGTGCACTTTGTCAGGAAGTATGTGTTCTTTGAATTGATCGGGGAACACCATGATGGTGTCGTAGGCCAGTGAACCGCAAATGAGCGCAGACATGCTTTTTCCAATACTGATATACAATCGCGCGCATTCTAACGGATTTGGTCCCAAGGCGGGGATTTGATTTTTTCAAAGACGGATTCTGTGATATATCACAGTCGGTTCCAGCAACGGGTTTGGCATGTACAGGTGAGGGAGCAATGGGTCGGAATACCGCATAAATACAGGGTTTTTAGCCTATACCCGCTTGCGGGAAATCGCCTCGGCTGATACATTAGCTGACCCAACCACTGCGTGGTTCAATGGATTAATGAAATAATGGTCTTTAAAAGTCTCCGAGGCTTGTTTTCCAACGATCTTTCGATCGATCTGGGCACAGCCAACACACTTATTTACGTCCGCGGCCAGGGTATCGTTTTGAATGAGCCCTCCGTGGTATCGGTTCGCATGGATCGCGGGCCCGGCGGTCCCCAGCACGTGGCCGCGGTCGGTTCAGCAGCCAAGCAGATGCTTGGCAGAACCCCTGGAAACATCCGCACGGTCCGTCCGTTGAAAGACGGCGTGATCGCCGACTTCAACATGACCGAAGCCCTGCTTCAGCATTTCATTCGTGAAGTTCACACGTCCCGCTTTCTGCGTCCCAGTCCCCGGGTATTGGTTTGCGTCCCCTGCAGTTCGACCCAGGTCGAGCGCAAGGCGATCAAGGAATCGGCAGAAGGCGCCGGCGCGCGTGAAGTCTTCCTGGTGGAGGAGCCGATGGCTGCGGCTATAGGCGCCGGAATCCCGGTTCACGAGGCCCGCGGCGCGATGGTGCTGGACATCGGTGGCGGCACATCTGAAGTAGCCGTCATTTCGCTCAACGGGCTGGTCTACTCCAATTCTGTCAGGGTGGGCGGAGACCAGTTCGACGACGCGATCATCAATTACGTTCGGCGCAATTACGGAACCCTCATCGGCGAGACAACCGCGGAACGCATCAAGATCAAGATTGGCTGCGCCTGGCCTGACGAAGAACCGGAGTCCATGGAAGTCTCCGGCCGTAACCTGGCCGAGGGTGTGCCTCGCAATGTCACCATTACGAGTAATGAAGTGCTCGAGGCGCTGAACGAAAACCTCACCAGTATCCTTGAAGCCGTCAAAACAGCTCTCGAACAGACTCCTCCCGAACTGTGTGCGGACGTCGCCGAAACAGGCATCGTCCTGACGGGTGGAGGCGCTCTGCTGCGAGGCATTGATCGCCTGATCGCCGAAGAAACCGGGCTGCCCGTTTTTCCGGCCGATGATCCGCTGACCTGTGTCGCCCGGGGGGGAGGCAAGGCACTGGAATTGATGGACCAGAATAACGGCGACTTTTTCGCAACCAACTAGCCTTGGTCACCGGCACCCCAGGCTCAGGATCGAGGTTCTCGGGGCCTGCGGCCCAGACGGCAAGATTGATGCTGTACGGTTTGCTGGCGGTGGTGTTGATGGCTATGGACCAGCGCGGGCATTATGTCCCGCGCATGCGCAGCGCCATCGAGTACCTGGTTGAGCCCGTTTACCACGTGGTTGAATGGCCGTTGCAAGCCACACGCAACCTGTTCACGCAATTTCAGTCCAGGCGCTCACTGCGCCACGAAAATGACAGGCTCCGGATGCAATTGCTCAGCCAGGAAGCGGCGATTCAGCGGCTGGCAGCACTGACCGAGGAAAATAAGCGCCTGCGTTCACTTTTTGAAGGCGCCCAGGGCCAGGAATTCGAATACCGGTTTGCCGAGCTGCTCCAGGTAGACCTCGATCCGTTTTCACACCAAGTACTGATCGACCGTGGCTCTACTGACGGAGTGGTCGTAGGTCAGGCCGTTATCGATGGCGCCGGTGTCATGGGTCAGGTCGAAGAGGTTCACCTTCACTTTTCCACGGTCCGCCTGATCTCAGACCCCAATCATGCCCTGCCTGTCCAGATCAACCGCACCGGTCTGCGAACAGTGGCATTTGGTACCGGGCAAACAGGTTTCCTGAGTATGCCAAGCGTTCCGCGCGAGGCGGACGTACGGCAAGGTGACCTTATCGTTACGTCCGGCTTGGGCGACCGTTTTCCCGGGGGGTACCCGGTGGCCCGCGTAAGCGGCATTGACCGGGAAGAAGGGCTGACGTTCGCTCAGGTCCAGGCGCAGCCCCTGGCGGCCCTGGACCGAGGCAGGGAGGTGTTGCTCATCAGCACACCGGAACCGGAGCCGGTTCCAGAGTCAGAGCCCGTAGAGGAAGAGCCTGTAGAGGAAGAGCCTGTAGAGGAAGAGCCGCAATGAATGCTCGGCACGACCGCTATTCAACCATCCTGATGACGGTTGCGGCCGCAGTGGTTCTGACCCTGCTGCCGCTGCCGCCGATCCTTGACCTGATGCGGCCGTACTGGGTGGCATTGGTGATCATATACTGGGGCCTGGAAACGCAGGATCACATTACACTTGGCCTGGCGTTCTCGATCGGCATCCTGCTCGATCTGCTAACGGCCAGTCTGCTGGGCCTGCATGCGCTAAGCCTGGTGATTATCGTGTACCTGGTGACCCGGTTTCGGGCCCGGCTGCGTTTCTTTCCGCCCTGGCAGCAGGCACTGTCCGTGCTGGCATTGCTGGTCAACGACCGGATCATCCTGTTGTGGATCATAAGCCTCCGGGGCGAGCCGCTGCCCTCGCTGGAGTTCTGGTTGCCGCCCATAATAGGAACGGCGCTCTGGCCCTGGCTGTTCCTGCTGCTGGATCGGGTTCGCGGCATCATGAGATACCGGGCTGCCAGATGAAAATGCGCTACCTCACCCGCCCCGGAGCCGGCCAGCCGCTCAAGGACCAGGCAGTGGAGGGACGTCAGTTCAGCAGCCGGGCCCTGACAGCGTTTCTTGTCATCCTTGCGTTCATTTTCCTGCTCAGCCTGCGATACATGTATCTTCAGATTGTCAGCTTCGAGGAATTCCAGGCACGCTCCATCAACAACCAGGTCCGGATCATCCCCGTTGCCCCCAACCGGGGCCTTATCTATGACCGCCGGGGGCGGCCCATTGCTGAAAACCTGCCTGCCTTCAGGCTGGAGCTGGTTCCGGAAAAAGTAAAAGACCTCGAGGCAACCGTCGCATCGCTCGGTGACATCGTTGAACTGCCTGAAGACGTGCTCGAGAAGCTCGAAGAGAACCGAAGGCGCTATCGTGTTTTTGACAGCGTTCCGGTGAAGTTCAACCTGACCGAGGAGGAAGTTGCACGGTTTGCCGTAGACCGCCACCGCTTTACCGGAGTGGAGGTCGTACCCTACCTGGCCCGCCATTACCCGTATCGTGACCTGCTGACCCATGTCCTGGGCTACGTCGGGCGCCTCGATGTGGATGACCTGGCGCGAGTGGACCAGGGCAATTACCGGGGCACGACCCATATCGGAAAATCCGGTATCGAACGGTATTACGAAGACCAGCTGCACGGCAGAAGCGGTGTGGAAAAAATCGAAACCAATTCCCAGGGCAGGATTCTCACAACGCTGGAAAGGCAAGGTCCCGTGCACGGCGATGACCTGGTGTTGTCCCTGGATGTGTTGGTTCAGCAGGCTGCCTGGGATGCGCTCGGTGACCGTCCCGGTGCGGTGGTGGCCATTGACCCGAACGACGGTGCTGTCCTGGCAATGGTCAGCAAGCCCGCTTATGACCCCAATCTTTTTGTTCACGGCATCAGCAGCGCTGACTACAACGCCATCCTGAATGCACCCGGCCGGCCACTGTTCAACCGCACACTGTTGGGCGGGTATGAGCCGGGATCCACGCTGAAACCGTTCGTGGGCCTGGCCGGCCTGGAAACAGGCGTGGTTACAGAAGAAGCGCGGGTGTTTTCGAGTGGCCAGTATTTTTTGCCCGGCGTCTCCCGCCCGTTCAGGGACTGGAAAAAAGGTGGTCATGGCTGGGTCAATATCCTGGGCGCGCTGGAAGAGTCGGTGAACACCTATTTCTATCAGCTGGCCTATGACCTGGGCATCGACCGGATGCATGACTACCTGGCGCAGTTCGGCTTCGGTCAGCCGACAGGCCTGGATCTGCTGGGGGAAAACTCCGGTGTACTGCCTTCTCGCGGCTGGAAAAGAGGCCAGTATGCCGAACCCTGGTACCAGGGTGAAACCATCATCGCCGGAATCGGCCAGGGCTTTAACGTAGTCACGCCGGTTCAGCTGGCCAATGCCGTTGCAACACTGGCCAACGGGGGTAAACGATTCAAACCCCGCCTGCTGTATGCCAGCAAGCATGCCGGGAACGAGCAGGCAGACAAGGAACTGGCCCCGGTTGCGCTGCAGGTGCCCAGGATCGATCCGGCGAACTGGGAATTGATCCAGTCAGGCATGTGGCGGGTGATTCACGGTGCCAGGGGCACGGCGCGTTCCATTCGGCCCGAATCCGGTTATGAGATTGCAGGAAAAAGCGGAACGGCCCAGGTTGCTGCGCAGGCTGCCGACGAGGACATGGACGAGACGACCGCAACGCACCTCAGGCACCATGCGCTTTTCGTTGCCTATGCCCCTTACGACGAGCCTTCGATCGTGGTGGCGGTGGTGGTCGAACACGGTGGCGGCGGTTCAAGGGAGGCAGCGCCCGTGGCACGGGCCGTAATCGATGCCTGGCTCGACCAGGAACTGGGGCAATGAGAAGGGTCATTCCGGGATGGGTCAAATGGCCTCAGCTCGATGCCCCCTTGCTGATTGGGCTGTTGTTGGTGATGTCGTTCGGCCTGATCGTGCTGTACAGCGCCTCCGGCCAGAACATGGATATGGTCTATCGCCAGGCTGCCCGAATGGGGGTGGGCCTGCTGGCGCTGCTGGTGCTCAGCCAGGTGCCGCCCCATATGTTCCGTATCTGGACACCCTGGCTCTATGCGCTTGGCATCCTGTTGCTGCTGGCAACCTGGGCCGTGGGCGTGGGCCGGGGTGCAGAACGCTGGCTGGACCTGGGGGTGTTCCGGTTCCAGCCGTCCGAAATCATGAAGCTGGCAGTGCCCATGATGATGGCATGGTATCTGCATCCGCGGCGTCTTCCACCGGACGTCCTGTCCATAGTCGTTTCGCTGGTTGTTATTGCAGCGCCGGCGGTCCTGATCGCCCGGCAACCGGACCTGGGAACCGCCCTGCTGGTGGCGGTGAGTGGTGGGTTTGCGCTGTTCCTGGCCGGCCTGCAATGGCGAATCATGCTCGGGATAGCGGCTGCGGCTGCGGCTGCGGCGCCCGCTTTGTGGCTGGTCATGCACGAATACCAGCGCGATCGGGTGCGGACCTTTCTGGATCCGGAATCCGACCCCCTCGGCACCGGCTGGAACATCATCCAGTCAAAGATAGCTGTCGGTTCGGGCGGGATAACCGGTAAAGGGTGGCTAAACGGCACCCAGTCCAGGCTCGAGTTTATCCCTGAGCGGCACACGGATTTTATCCTGGCCGTGCTGTCGGAAGAGTTGGGGCTTATGGGTGTCCTTCTTCTTTTCGCGCTGTACCTGTTTGTTGTGGGGCGCGGCCTTTACATAGCAAGCCTTGCGCGCAGCACGTATCCTCGCTTGCTGGCGGGCAGCCTCAGCCTGACCTTTTTCGTTTATGTCCTGGTCAATGCGGGAATGGTTTCCGGTTTGCTGCCCGTCGTCGGTGTGCCCCTGCCGCTGATCAGTTATGGCGGAACATCCATCGTTACACTTCTGGCCGGGTTTGGCATATTAATGTCCATTTACGGTCACCGGAATTTCATACGATGAGGCAAATCTGATTACAATGCGCATTGCAGATCAAAAAGGAACGCTAATCATAATGAAACGGATTCTCACTCTCTCGCTTGTTTCCATACTCAGTACAGCCTGTTTCGCGCAACAGCATCCCGGTGCGGCGGAGTTTGCGGCCAAGGCTGCGGCAGAGTACGACCTTGACCAGGAAGAGGTCCGCATTTTGCTTGAGAATGCCCGCTTCAAACAGTCAATCGTCGATGCCATGACGCGTCCTGCCGAGGCCAAACCCTGGTACAAGTACCGCCCCATTTTCATAACGGAAAAGAGGATCGAGGGAGGCGTAGAATTCTGGCGTGAAAACGAACCGCTGATCAGGCAGGCTTCCGAAAAATACGGTGTGGACCCGCAAGTCATCGTGGCCATTATCGGTGTAGAGACCTTTTACGGCGGAAACACCGGAAGCTACCGGGTGCTGGACGCATTGACCACGCTGTCTTTTTATTACCCCACGAGTATCAGGGATCGTTCCGAGTTCTTCTCGAAAGAGCTGATGAACTTCTTCATGCTTGGTGACGAGGAAGGGCTTCCACTGGAAGACGTCACCGGGTCGTACGCCGGTGCGATGGGCCTGGGCCAGTTCATGCCCAGCAGCTACAGAGAGTATGCCGTGGACATGGATGGTGACGGCAGGCGCGACCTCTGGAGCTCCATGCCGGACATCATTGGCAGTGTGGCCAATTACCTTCACCGTCACGGCTGGGAGCCGGGCCAGCCCGTCACTTATCCGGCCATACTGTCCCCCGATGCAGACAAGAGCCTGGTGACCAAGCGGGATTTCAAGGTAAAAACCCCGGTGTCTGTCCTGGAAGAGGCCGGTATCGAATCATCGCAGCCGGTTCCCACTGAAACGCTGGCGGCGGTGGGCGCCCTGGAAGAGGAGGACGGCGATCGTTATTTCGTGACCTTCAAAAACTTTTACGTGATTACGCGATATAACCGCAGCCCGCTGTATGCGATGGCTGTCTACGAATTGAGTGAAGCGATCCGGGGTGGATACGGCCAGTGAAAAGGATTCGAATCCTGCTGACGCTGGTATGTATCGGTTTTGCCGGCTTGCTGCTGGTTTCCTGTGCAAGGGACAAGGCTTCGGTGCAGGAACCGGCTGACGGGCCCTCCACCCTGGACATCCGGGCATCGGACGTCGCCGACGCCGTGCCGCGCAACGAACCCCTGGCGCGTTACGGGAACCATTCTCCCTACGAGGTATTCGGCAAGAAGTACAATGTGCTGCCCAGCAGCGAGGGCTATCGTGAGCAAGGCATTGCGTCCTGGTACGGCAGCAAATTTCATGGCCGCAGGACTTCCAGCGGCGAGCCTTATGACATGCACCTGGCCACTGCTGCGCACAAATCATTGCCGCTGCCAACCTATGCGGAAGTCACCAACCTGGACAATGGCAAGAAAGTGATCGTGAAGATCAATGACCGTGGCCCGTTCAAGGACGACCGATTGATTGATATGTCGTATGGTGCCGCCTTGAGATTGGGGATGACCGGCACCGGCACTGCACGGGTCGACGTTCGGGTCATCGATGTTTCCGGGGAACCACCAGCGGTTACTACCGTGGCATTCTCCGCCCCGGTGATTCCTGAAACGGATGGAACCATGCTGCAGGCGGGGGCCTACGGCAAGCGCGAAGGAGCGGAAAGGTTGACGGGCCAGTTGGAGCAGGCCGGGATCAATCCCGTCTCCATCAATGACGCCGGTGGGCTGTTTCGGGTATGGCTCGGCCCCTATGCAAGCCAATCCGAGGTAGAATCAGTGGTTAACCAGGTCATTGAACTTGGCTTTGAACGCCCACATAGAGTCAAACGCTGAAAAATTGCTTCCCGGGAACAGAACAAACACTAATGATGATTAGATTTCTACGAGCTTTTACTGCCCTGGCCCTTGTGGCCAGCCTGGCTGTTGTGCCCGCCTGGGCACAGACGCCTGTCCCGGACGCCAGGCCGGTTCCGAATGCCAACACCGCTCGCCCGGTGCCGGCCCCGCCGCAAATCGGGGCAAACAGTTACCTGTTGGTCGATTTCAACAGCGACAGAATACTGGTGGAGCAGAATGCCGATTTACGTGTCGAACCTGCCAGTATCACCAAGTTGATGACTGCTTATGTTGTTTTCAGCGAGCTGAACCAGGGCAACATCACGCTGGAAGAGACGGTCACCATCAGCGAAAAAGCCTGGCGTACGGGCGGGTCGAGGATGTTCATCGAGCCCGACATGCAGGTCACGGTGGAAGATTTGATCCGGGGCATGGTGGTCCAGTCCGGTAACGACGCCAGCGTGGCGCTGGCAGAACGCGTGGCAGGCAGTGAAGAGGCTTTCGCCAGCCTGATGAACCACTATGCTGAACTGCTTGGCATGGCCAACACGAACTTCACGAATTCAACCGGTCTTCCGGACCCCGAGCACTACACCACGGCCAGGGACATTGCCATGCTCAGTGCCGCCACCATCCGGGACTTTCCGGATTACTATCCCTGGTACTCCGAAAAGGAATTTACGTTCAACAATATTCGTCAGCACAATCGCAATACGCTTTTATGGCGGGACCCCGCGATTGACGGTTTGAAGACGGGTCACACGGAGGCTGCCGGGTACTGCCTGGCCTCATCGGCCAAAAGGGACGGTATGCGCCTGGTCAGCGCCGTGATGGGTTCTTCTTCCGAGTCAAGCAGGGCCAGTGAAACCCAGACCCTGCTGAATTACGGCTTCCGGTTTTTTGAAACCGTCCAGTTGTACGAAGCCGGCCAGGAACTGGCCCCGGCCCGTGTCTGGAAAGGCATGGTGGAAGAAGTCATGGTCGGATTGACCGACCCGGTTTTCGTAACCATTCCCCGCGGCCGTTACGACGACCTGGAAGCACAGGTACAGATTGAACCGCAGCTGGGCGCCCCGCTGGAAGCCGGGACAGTGGTTGGGACCATTAATGTACAGCTTGGTGAAGAACTGATCGCCAGCCGCCAGCTGGTGACGATGAGCACCGTTGAAGAAGCGGGTTTTTTTGGCAGCACCTGGGACAGTCTCAAGTTGTGGATGAACGGATTTTTCGAAGATGACGAAGAAGAGTGAAGAAACGGTCTCCCTGCTGGAATTTCCCTGCCGCTTTCCGATCAAGGCAATGGGGCGAAGCAGTGAAAATTTCGAAAGCGTCGTAAAAGGCATTGTGCTGGCGCACGCAGAGCTCTGGCCGGAGGAGCCGTTGCGGGTATCGCCGAGCAAGGAAGGCAATTTTCTCTCTGTCACGGCGGTCATCGAGGCCCGGTCACAACAACAACTCGATGCAATTTACCAGGACCTGACCGACTGCGACCAGGTGATGATGGCGCTTTGACCGACCGACTTTACTTGCGGCGCCTGGGAATTGCTGATTACGAGCCCGTCTGGCGCGAAATGCAGGCATTCACGGATACGCGCGACGAGCAAACCCCCGACCAGTTGTGGCTGGTTCAGCACCCCCCGGTATTCACCCAGGGGCAAGCCGGCAAGGCGGAACACGTGCTGGCGCCAGGCGACATACCGGTGGTCCAGGTGGACCGGGGCGGGCAGGTAACCTATCACGGTCCGGGCCAGATCGTGGCCTATCCCCTCATAGATATCCGGCGCAAAGGTATCGGGGTGCGTGAATTCGTAAACCGCATCGAAGAATCGATTATCGGCGTGTTGGCCCTTCACGGTGTGCAGGGGCAACGAGTAGAAGGCGCGCCAGGTATATACGTCGACGGAAACAAGGTGGCCTCGCTGGGACTCAGGGTTCGGCGAGGCTGTACTTTTCACGGCCTTGCGTTCAACATCGACATGGACCTGGAGCCTTTTCAACGAATCAATCCCTGTGGTTTTGCCGGGCTGCAGGTCACGCAACTATCTGACCTGGCGGTGGTCACACTCGAACAGGCAGAACAGGAACTGGTTGAATCACTGGCCCGGCAGCTGCGTTATAGTGAAACAGAAGAACTTGAGCCGGGCCGGAGGCAGGACTCTTGAGCGGAAGCGAGAAAATCAGCGGTAATATCCCGATCAGCGTCAAAGCTTCGAAAGAGCTGGGCGCGGACAAGATTGCACGCAACAAGGCCAGGTTCGATACAGACGCCCCCCGCCTGCGCAAACCCTCCTGGATCAGGGTCCGGCTTCCGTCGGGCAATGCGGTCGGCAAGCTGAAATCGAGGCTCAGGGAGCGTGAACTGGTCACCGTTTGCGAAGAGGCCAGCTGTCCCAACATCCATGAATGTTTCTCCAAGGGCACAGCGACATTCATGATCCTGGGTGAAGTCTGCACTCGCCGTTGCTCGTTCTGCGACGTGGCCCACGGCAGGCCATTGCCCCCCGATCCGAAGGAACCGCTGCAACTGGCCGAAACCGTCAGGGACAAGAAACTGCGGTATCTCGTCATCACCTCGGTGGACCGCGATGACCTGAGGGACGGTGGAGCCGGCCATTTTGCCGAGTGTATCAGGCAGGTCAGGGAAGTGAATCGTGGTGTCCGGGTAGAAATCCTGGTTCCGGATTTCAGGGGCAGGGGAAAAATCGATCGGGCTCTGGACTTACTCAGTTCAACGCCTCCCGATGTATTCAATCACAATGTCGAAACCGTCAAGGCGCTGTATCCCAACGTCCGCCCCGGGGCGGATTACGATTGGTCACTGGGTTTGCTTCAGCGGTTCAAGGCCAGGCATCCTGATATTCCCACCAAGTCGGGCATCATGCTGGGCCTTGGCGAAAGCCGCCAACAGGTCGAGGATGCGCTGCGTGACCTGCGCCGCCATGAGGTCGAAATGATCACGCTGGGCCAGTACTTGCAGCCTACGCCGCATCACCACCCGGTGCTCCGGTACTGGACCCCCCGGGAGTTCGAAGAACTGGCGGAATTTGGTTACGATCTAGGGTTCACTCACATGGCTTCCGGTCCACTGGTCCGTTCGTCGTACCACGCGGATTTGAGTGCGGAGGCGTCCGGTGTCGTTCCGGCCCCTGACGGCCGCTGAACTGACCGTCACGAAAATAGCCCCGTTCGTCGTTTTATCAAGCCTTTTTTTGAACCTCTTCATTGTAAATTGGGTCTGAAACAGGCATAAATAGAAGTTCCTCTCCGTGTAGCCACGGGGAAGGGGTTGTTTATCCGTTGTTTTTTTGGAGAGTTGGTTACGTGAATCGTGCTTCGGTCTTTACTGTTTTGTTACTGGCTGTCACCGTGGCGTTTGCCTCGGTTGATTCAGACAGTTCGCTTAAAATCGAACCGCAAATGGAGCATCGCTACGCGAGCAACATTGCGACCCGATTCCTCACCAACTACCACTACAAGAGAACACGTCTCGATGATGAACTGTCGAGCGAAATTTTCGACAGCTACCTGGAATTGCTCGATCCGGCCAAGATTTATTTCCTGGCGGAAGACATAGAATCATTCGAGCGCTACCGTACCAGCCTCGATGACGCTCTCCGGCATTCCGACCTCATGCCGGCATACGACATTTTCAACGTGTACACAGACCGGGTGCAGCAACGCGTGGATTATGCGCGCGCAAGGGTGCAGAAACCCTTTGATTTCGCGATCGACGAGCAGTACCAGTATGACCGGGAGGACGAACCGTGGGTTTCTACCCCGCAGGAGCTGGATGAGCTCTGGCGCAAGAGGGTCAAGAACGACTACCTCAGGCTGTTACTGACGGACAAGGAGCCTGACGCCATCGTGGAGACGCTCACGGAGCGTTATGACAACCTCGAGCGGCGCATCAACGAGTTGAACACCGAGGATGTGTTCCAGTTTTTCATGAACGCCTTTGCGCAGTCGATCGAACCGCACACGGCTTACCTCTCTGCCCGTAACTCAGAGAATTTTGAGATTTCGATGAAATTATCGCTGGAAGGTATCGGCGCGCTGCTGGGCCGTGAAAACGAATACACGCTGATATCAAGTGTGGTGCCCGGAGGTCCGGCGGACCAGGACGGGCGCCTGAAGGCCGGTGACCGCATCACGGCCGTTGGCCAGGGCAATGACGGCAAGATGGTGGACGTCATTGGCTGGCGGGTCGATGATGTCGTCGACCTGATCCGGGGGCCCAAAGACACGGTGGTCCGCCTTGAAGTATTACCCGAAGACGTCAGTGTCAGCGGCCCTACCACGATCATCGACATTGTCCGGAACGAGGTCAAGCTGGAGGAGCAGGCAGCCCAGAGCGAGATCATCGAAGTGCCGGTTGAAGGTGCCGATGGAAAAACCATGAAGATTGGTGTCATCGACCTGCCGGTGTTTTATATGGATTTTGCCGGCCGTGCCCAGAACAAGCCTGATTACCGTTCAAGTACGAGGGACGTGCGCCGCCTGATCGGAGAACTCGAGGAGCAGGGCGTCGCCGGAATCATCATTGATCTGCGGAACAACGGCGGTGGTTCACTGCTGGAGGCAACGACGCTGACGGGCCTGTTTATCGATACCGGCCCGGTTGTGCAGGTGCGCAACTCCAGCGGCCGGATTTCCCTGGAAGAGGATGTGGATCCAGGAATGGCCTGGGAAGGCCCCCTGGCCGTGCTGGTAAACCGGTACAGTGCCTCCGCCTCAGAAATTTTCGCCGCTGCTATCCAGGATTATGGCCGCGGCGTGGTGATTGGCGAGCCCACGTTCGGCAAGGGTACGGTTCAAAGTTTGCTCGACCTGGATGATTACGCTCCGTCGGACAAGCCGGGAATGGGGCAGCTGAAAATTACCATGGCCCAG
>JARFQZ010000188.1 GCA_029287515.1 Lysobacterales bacterium | reverse complement strand
CGCTGCCGCCCGGTCATGCGCTTCGGCCCGTAAAAGGGCCTGGTACCCGGCAGGCGGTAAACCGGCCGCCTGGCGCTCGGCCAGCAACCACCGGGCGTATTCTTCGTAACCCCTGGTCAGCAGCAATTCCAGGGCGGCGTGATCCGGATGCAGTGTCTGCAAGACCACGGTGCCGGGTTTCTCCGCCCGCCCGGCTCTTCCCGCCACCTGAAGGATCATTTGCCCCATGCGTTCCAGAGACCGGAAGTCCGCACTGTAAAGCGCCTGGTCGATGTTGACGATGATCACCAGTGTAACACCCGGGAAATGGTGTCCCTTGGCCAGCATCTGGGTTCCAACCAGGAGGCAGGGGCCGCCGTCACGGACCTGCTCCAGTTGTTTGTTCATGACGCCGGCACGGCTGGTCCGGTCCCGGTCGAATCTCAGGACCGGAACGTTACCAAATTTCTTTTCGAGGAATTCTTCCAGTTGCTGCGTGCCTTCACCTGCTCCCAGCAAGGCGTCCGCCCGGCAATCCGGGCAGAATTGCGGTACAGGACGCTGGCTGCCGCAATGATGGCAAACCAGTTTTCGGGCAGTGCGGTGCCATGTCAGGTGTGCGTCGCAACGCTCGCAATTGCCGCTCCAGCCACATTGCTGGCACATCAGGACCGGCGCATAGCCGCGGCGATTTAGAAAAACCATGACCTGTTCACCACGGCCCAACGTCTCTGCGATGGCGTCGAGCGCTGCAATGGAAAGACCGCTTGTCGAAGCCTGCTGCCTCATGTCCAGAACACGCCATGACGGCAGAGGCGCCCGGGTGGCTCTTTCCCGCAAGGTGTGCCAGCAATATTTCCCTTCGACCGCATTACTGAACGTTTCCAGCGAAGGCGTCGCCGAGCCGAGTACAACGGGGATATCCAGGTCTGAAGCCCGCTTCACGGCGATATCACGGGCAGAGTAACGAAACCCATCCTGCTGCTTGAAGGAAGCATCATGCTCTTCATCCAGAATGATGATTCCAGGTTCAGGTAACGGCGTGAACAATGCGGAGCGTGTGCCCACGATCAGCCGGGCGCGGCCCGACCTGGCAGCCGCCCAGGAGTCCAGCCGGGCGCCGGCACCCAGGCCAGAATGGATGATCGCGGGGTCCAGCCCCAGCCTGTTCCGGAAACGACGAATCAACTGTGGCGTCAGGCCAATTTCAGGAACCAGCACCAGCGCCTGCCTGCCTCCGTCAATGACCTTCTCCAGCAGGCTCATGTACACCTCGGTCTTGCCACTGCCGGTCACACCGTCCAACAGGTGACAACCGAATCGGTCCAGCGACCCGGAAATCGAATCGACCGCCTCGAATTGATCCGGCACCAGGTCTGGTCCCGGGGTAAACCGGGGTGTGGCGGGTGGCGCAGCCTCCTCCTCCACCCAGCCTTTCACCATTACAGAGGAAAGTGTTTTTCTCCATTGGCTGCCGATACCTGCCAGCCTGTCTTCACCCAGGGGCCCGTCCGCCAACGCACTGAGCATCGCAAACTGGACGGGAGCCCGGCCCTCCGGCTGATCCAGGCGCTCGCGCCCTTCTACGGTCAGCCTGAAGCTGGACGGCGCGCCGGGTACTACCCCCTTTGCCTTGCGCAGGGCGGGAGGCAAGGCGCTGGCAACCACCTCACCGGGAGCGTGCTTGTAGTAATTCCAACACCAGCAAAGCAGTTCAATCAGAGGCTTGTCGAGCAATGGGCCTCCTTCGTCCAGCACTGCGTGCAAGGCCAGGAGTTTGTTTCTGGGAACATCACTTTTTTCCACATTACGAATCACGATGCCCACCGACTTCCGGCGGCCGAACGGCACCAGCACGCGCATACCCGGCTCTATGACGGCCACGTCCGACGGCACCTGGTAATCGAACAGGTGAGGCAGCGGCACCGGCAGTGCGACCTGGACTATACGGGGATCAGTCATGGAGTCCAGATTCTATCAGTTGTTCGATTTGTATATGATGTGCAGGCCAAAGCAAGAAACCGGCAGGAGGGAATTATGAGCATGATGAGTGAATTCCGCGATTTTGCAATGCGCGGAAACGTTGTAGACATGGCCGTGGGTATCGTTATCGGCGGCGCCTTCGGAAAAATTGTGAGCTCTTTCGTCAATGATGTTTTGATGCCACCCATAGGCATGGCGCTGGGAGGAGTTGACTTCTCAGACCTTGCCATGACGCTCAAGGAAGCGAGCGGTGACGTTGCTGCTGTCACCCTGAATTACGGTGCATTTATCCAGACAGTCGTTGATTTCGTTATTATCGCCTTTGCCATATTCATGGTGATCAAGGCCATGAACAACTTGAAGAAAAAAGAAGAAACAAAACCGGCCGAACCGCCCAAACCATCTGCAGAGGAAACCCTGCTGACGGAAATCCGGGATCTGCTGAAAAAAGACTGACATTCAGATTCGTCCATAAAAAAAGGCCGGCGCCCCAGGGGTGCCGGCCTTTGTATTTATGTCTGATCCGGGCTATTCAACCGGGGGGACTTCGGTCGCGCCTTTATCAAGCTGGGCATATTGCTGCTTCAGCAATTCAAGATCGGACTCCAGTTCCACCATGTCGAAAACAATCCGGGCCGCCTCGCGCAGCAACAGGTCGGGACCCTCTTCCTCTTCGTCTTCCTCTTCGTCGTTGACGGCCTCTTCCTCGTCGAAGTCACCCAGTTCAGGATCAGGTTCAACCAGTGTGCCCTCTTGCGCCAGCAGCGGGCCTCGCGCTTCTTCAGCCGCCTTGCGCGCCGCTTTCTTGTCTTCCTCTTCCTTCATTTTCTGACGGCCCACCGATTCCAGCAAGGATATGCTTTTCTCGTTTGCCCGTTCGTTGTAAGAGTCGATATCGCTCATCAGCCAGCCGAACTCTTCGTCACCATCGATACGGCCCTGGTAACGGTCGTCCGCCACGGCAACCAATTGGCTGAGGTCACCGCTGGCCTGGTAACGGGCCGGGTCAATGCTGGACCACGGCAATGCGTTGTCCATCGAGCGCTCACCATATTCCTGGGGGTCGCCAAAAGACGGAAAGCGAATGTCCGGCTCGACGCCCATGTTCTGGGTAGAGCCGCCATTGACCCGGAAAAACTGGGCCATGGTAATTTTCAGCTGCCCCATTCCCGGCTTGTCCGACGGAGCGTAATCATCCAGGTCGAGCAAACTTTGAACCGTACCCTTGCCGAACGTGGGCTCGCCAATCACCACGCCGCGGCCATAATCCTGGATAGC
>JARFQZ010000181.1 GCA_029287515.1 Lysobacterales bacterium | reverse complement strand
CTCAACGAAGTCGTCGACTACTACCGCCTGTCCGCGGACAAACGAATGCTGTACGGCGGACGCTGCAATTACTCGGGGCGCGAACCCGCCAGCATCAAGGCAGCCATCCTGCCCCGCATGCTGAAGATCTACCCGCAGCTAAAGGACGTACGTATCGATTTCGAGTGGGGCGGAATGATCGGCATTGTTCTGAACCGTGTCCCGGCGCTGGGCCGAATCAACAACAACGTCTACTACTGCCAGGGCTATTCCGGGCACGGGGTCAATGCCACGCATATCATGGGCGAGCTGACGGCCGATGCCATTGGCGGCACCATGGAGAAATTCGACCTGTTCGCCAACATGGACCATTTCCGGATTCCCGGTTCCCAATGGGTGGGCAACCAGATCATCGCGCTGGGCATGCTATATTTCCGCCTCAAAGACATGCTTTGAGTACGGAGATAAATGGCAAGAAGAGGCAGAAGAACAAGGAGCAGGCGCAGTACCGGAGGCATCGGCCAGTTACCCTGGCGGCAACCGGTCAATAGCTACCCCCCGCAGGAGGTCCTCAGTGCTGACCAGCTGGAGCAAATCCACCTGGCCTCTTTGAAGCTTCTGGAAAACCACGGCATGCGCATCATGCACGAAGGCGCCAGGAAGCTGTTTGCCGAGGCCGGGGCGGATGTCGATAACGATACCGAAATGGTCCGGATCGACGGCAACCTGGTAATGGATAAAGTCGCCCTGGCGCCATCGGAATTCACCCTGCATGCGCGCAACCCCGCAAAGAATTTCAAGCTGGGCGGAAACCACCTGGCGTTCACCTCGGTCGGCGGGCCGGCCTATGCCAGCGACCTGGACCGGGGTCGCAGGCGCGGTACGTTCGACGAGGCCTGTGACTACATCAGGCTGGTACAGAGCCTGGACATCCTTCACCAGGAGGGCGGCGGGCCATTCGAACCCATCGAGTTGCCCGCGGAGACCCGCCACCTGGACCTGTACCACGCCCAGATTCGCCTGCTCGACAAAAACTGGCAGCCGATTGCTCTGGGAGGCACGCGAGCTCGCGACGCGATCAACATGGCGCGGATCAGCCTGGGATTCAGCGAGAAGGAATTTGTCGAAAAACCTGCGCTGTTCGCCATCATAAACACCAATTCGCCGTTGCAACTCGACATCCCGATGGCGGAAGGCCTGATCGAGATGTCGTCGGCCGGACAGGCTGTCTGCATCACGCCTTTTACGCTGGCGGGCGCCATGGCGCCGGTTACGTTGGCGGGAACACTTACGCAGCAGAACGCCGAAGCACTGATGGGCATCACGCTGACTCAGCTCGTCAGGCCCGGGGCGCCGGTGGTTTACGGTGCTTTTACGTCCAATGTGGACATGCGCACCGGCGCGCCTGCCTTCGGCACGCCCGAATATGCGAAAGCCGCCCAGGCCAGCGGCCAGCTGGCGAGGCGCTACGGACTGCCGATGCGCTCCAGCAACGTGACCTCTTCCAGCGTGGTGGACGCACAATCCACCTACGAAAGCGCCATGTCTTTATGGGGCGCCATAACCGGTCACGCCAATATCATCGTGCATGCCGCCGGATGGCTGGAAGGCGGTTTGACTGCATCGTTCGAGAAGCTCATCGTCGATGCCGAAATGCTGCAGATGATGGCCGAATACCTGCAGCCCATCGAAGTCAACGAGGACACCATTGCGCTCGATGCGATTTCAGAAGCCGGCGCGGGCGGTCACTTTTTTGGCGTGGAACACACCATGTCCCGCTACGAAACCGCTTTCTACCAACCCATCCTGTCCGACCAGCGGAATTTCGAAACCTGGGAAGAAGCCGGCTCGGTCGACGCGCAGGCCAGGGCGAACCGGATCTGGAAACAACTCCTGGCGGAATATGAGCAACCCCCCCTCGACCCTGCAATCGACGAAGAGTTGGAGGATTACGTATCCCGCCGCAAGGCGGCCGCAAAGCGGCCGGAGCAGGGAAGCGAATCTCTCTGGTAAAGAAAGGGGCAGGATGCCGAAACATCCTGCCCCAGGGGTTTTCTTCGGGCTCTACAGCCCTTTTCAATCACACCCTAGCGAGCGTGTACCCTGTCAACCGACGCGGATTTGCCGTCACCGTGGCAGGTTTCGCATGACTCACCGAATGCACTGGTATTGGCCAGTGCGTGAGAAACGCTTGAACTACCGTCGTGGCATGACAGGCAGGTCGCCGTGATCGGCTCCATCACTGGAATATCGGCAGCCGGGCTGACTGTCGGCAACGCGCCTTCAGGCAGCGGAACACCATAGCTGTCTTCGACGTGGCAGGTTTCGCAGTTACGCAGGTCACCAGGATAGTGTACTTCGCTGTAATCGTGCACGCTGCTGCGATAGCCATAGACGATGTACGGGAGGTTCTCCAGCTCGGCTCCACGGTGAATCTTGTGGATCATGTACTTGAAGTGGATACTCTCGGGCTCGCCTTCCAGCCGGACTGCCTCGTCGGTAGCCGCCGGCATGTGGCAGGTCTGGCAGTACTCGGTCGCATTTTTACGGTTGTCGCCGTGAAGGCTTAGGTTCGAGTGGCAGGCCTCGCACTTGGCGTCGTCTACGATCATGCGGCGGGGATCTGGCTCGGAATCCGTCACCGCAACCGCAACCATGGCATTTTCGGCGGAATCGCGCTCGCTCTCACCGTTAACCTCGGTGGTGATACGTCCTTCGAAAGATACCGAGTAAGAGCCTTCGGCGTCCATCGGGACCTTGGCGTCGAAGGTATAACTCCAGCCGCCTTCCACTGCCGTCAAGCCACCCAGCACATTTTCCTGGGCATAGAAATCGAAATCCTCGTTCGGGCCACTCAGTACGAACAGCAGGCGATCCAGCGTGGCCGGGGCGATCGGGCCGAACTTGCTGGTCAGCGAGAATACCACCGTGGGCCTCTGGCCAGGAGCGGTATCGGTGACTTCCAAGATATCAACAAAGACGCCAGCCAGTGCTGTGGATGCCAGCGGCACCGTGTGCGCGCCGGCAACCGAAGCGTCAAATTCTTCACCGCTGTCCGCCTGGTGGCAGATGCTGCACAGTTCGTCGCTGTCCTGGGGACCAGCGGCATGGCCTTCACCGGTTTCCCAGTCGATGTTCGCGTGGCAACCGCCGCAGTCCAGCCGCGACGGGCGGGTCATCCAGTTGGTGTGCATCGCACCTACGGTTCCTTCGGGATTGCCGTAAGTGTAAGGTGCGTTGCCTGCACAACCGTAGACGCTCAGGTCGACATTCATCACCTGCAGCAGATCACCGTTATCAGCGTCGCTCAGGTAGAAGTCCATACCGTTGCTCACCCAATTACCGGTCTCGGCGGAGCCGGCGCCATTTGCCGTGCCGAAAAGCGTGCCGTCAGCTGAACCAATGTTGATCCTGACAGGGCCTGCATCTCCCCAGACGATGTTGGTCATGCCGCGAGGATGGCCATCGCAAGTCGGGATGGGATTGGGATCGGCGACCATCGGCATGTCGGCCGTGGGGGCGCCGCCCGTGTGGCAAACCTGGCAGTCGTTGAGTGCGGTCGGGTAGTGAACTGTTCCGGTCTCCGGTTCGTTGCTGGAATGAACGCGATGCACCACAGGGCCGAAATCATAGCTCAGTTCATCTGCTGACTCGGGCCCCAGAGTGGCTGTATTGTGGCACTGCGTGCAGGTCTGGACTTCCTGGTAACGGCCGCCATGCTCGCCCAGCGGGTCATGGCAGTTGTTACAGGTTGCGGTAGCGACGATATCACGAGGCATCGGTTCGCCGTCACCGGACGGGATAAAGTTGTAAATGTCGTTGTCGTAGTAACGTGACAGGCCGTATTCGGCGAATTCCGTCTGGCGGAGATCCTGCGTGGCAACGGAGGCCAGCGTGTGGGTGGCGTCCATCTCGTAATCTGCCGGCAGCACCGTGGCGAACTTGTAAATATACGTTCCCAATTCCACCGTGGTGTATTCACCACCGCGGTCACGTAACCTTTCGTGGTAATTGACCTTGTTCTCTTCACCCACCGGGACGTACGACAGCATGAAACGGATATCAATCGTTCCAAGAGCCGGATTACCAAAAAGATCCATCGGGTCACCGACGGGATCAGTCAGGGAAAAAGTCACTTCGGGCTGCAAATCTGCAGGAATCACGAAGTCGATGAGAGTGAAATCAATGCCCGGGAAGAGCTGAACCACCAGGGTTTCAGTGGTTTCACCGGCCTGGTCCGCCTCGATAGTGGCAGTAAACCCCTGGTCTGCACTCTTGGCGGGAACCGATACACTGATGCCCAGCAAGAGGACGAGGCATACAGCAAGCCACAAATTAAATTGCTTCTTCATTATTGGTCCTCCATCTGCATTTAATTATTGGTAGCGGGATACCCTTATCCCGGACTGTTCCAAGCCATAGGAGACCATTTGCGCCACCTTCAAACCATGATTTAGGTCATGAATTGGTAACGAATTCTGAACTATTTAACAAATCCACTAACACAGATGGGCTATTGGGCTAACAAGAAACATTACTTTTCTGAGACAATCTTTCCGAATCGATCAGATTAACCCGTCGGTCCGGAGCGACCTTACGCAAGTTTTGAACGGTGCCGGCTCTTAACAGATTCGTGGCCTGCCTGTAGCGGTGGCAGTGATCCGGGTTTCGAGAAACAGGTCGCCGTCGACATCATGCCGGATGTGTTTGTCCTGGCTGCTCAAACCGATCTCGGCAGAATCGGCGCCGGCTTCGCGGGCCAACTGGCCGACTTTTACCCGGGCAATTTCCTCGGCGGTCGAAACGGCCTCGTGCAGGCTTGCGAAATTCATCGGCCCGCTGTCACTATGAACGATAAACTGCCCGTGCAGCGGTTGCGTCACCAGCACGCTCGTCCGCTGGACTATACTTCCCATCACGGCCCCGAATGCGTTCGCGACTTCCGCATTGGCGGGCAGAGTCAGCTCAACGCCAAGACGGTTAGCCGCATCGGGGAAAAAGGTCGATGCAGGCGCACCGACGCCTACCACCGGATAGTCCGCCGCGAATTTCAGGTGGAACAGTGACCCCGATGCGGGATGTGGACCCGGAGAATCGCTGGACTCGAAAACCAGGTCCGCCAGCAGGCCGGTCAGGTTGCGTGATGCCGCTTCATCCAGCGACCGGTGCTGGTGCAGTCCGGCCTCGATAAGCGCCCGGCTGATCTGCTGGCCCACGGTCTCGAATACATGCCGGCTGGGCGTTTCAGCATCGCCCTCTTGCCAGCGGCCTAGTCCGTACACATGCCGCATCTGCCTGGCCCAGACCAGTGCAGCGAGCCTGGCCGCCTCCGTGCACCAATGGCTGCTCAAGCCCAAAACGTGCGCCGCGTCGGTGGGCGTGAATCCACTGTAGATGGCCATGCCCTTGCGCTGCAGCCGCGCGATGGCACGGGCGGCATCCCTGTCGCGATCGACAATCTCATCCAGTTCCACGGGGCCGCCAGACAACAGCTCCCAGGCGCTCAGTTCCTGTTCGGAGCATTCCGCCATCATGACCTCGTTGTATTCAAGGCGCATGGCGAACCGGTTGCTCCTGCGGCTCGGGCTGATGTCCAGCTGGCGCCGCAG
>JARFQZ010000149.1 GCA_029287515.1 Lysobacterales bacterium | reverse complement strand
CTCTGAAGTCACACAATATTTCAGACACGAGGGGGCACCAGTTGAGGCAAAAAATCTATCAGCGGGCCTCTGATGGCCTCAATTGCGAGATTAGAGTTGGGTTTTTCAATAAACAGTAATTCAGCGAAATATTCGCATTATTCGGATTTGGAGTTTTTCAACACAATAGGCCGAACTGAGAACTTATCTCCCCTGAGAATCACATCCTGGGGTGTTCTGTTATGTGATGAACTCCGGAATAGGTTACTGAAGAGATGACTTGGACCGCTTCTGACCCATGCCAGCCACTCCTCAGTCCGCCCCTGACAGTTCTTCACACATTTCCTGTGCACCTGGAATCAGCAACCGCCTGATGGCTATGCCACCTTCGATACTTTCATCCGTTAGTGAGTATGCCAATATGGCATTGCTGCAATCGGTAAAGTCGATGGTCATGGCGCCAACTTTGTTGGTAGCAGAAGGCTGTGGGTCATTAAAACTGCCGCTGGTCGTTTCATAGATATCAATTTCAGCCGTAGAACCCGTAAAATCACCCTGCGCCGTAAACCAGCGTTGACCTGATGCCGCGTCGTCACCGTACGTAAACCAGGCCACGAATATGAAATCACCACCGTCGGGATTGGTGTAGGCGTCTATAAAGAAGCCTTGTCCAGGGGTGTTGGTGTCATACCAGGCACCATCCATGCCGGCATTGATGTCTACCGCTTCGGTGATAATGGCTGCTTTGCTGCTTTGTTCCTTGCAGACATTGCCGGAACCCGGAATTGCGCGTATCAGGGGAGTGGTTCCTGCACGCCCGTCGGTGTCGATACTGTAAACCATCTGCCCCTGTTCGCAGTCGCTGAAGCTGATGGTCGCGGTGCCAACCGGGCGGGTAGCGACGTCTTGCGGATCATCGAATTTTCCACCCAGGGTTTCATGCAGGATCAGTTCGGCCTTGTTGCCGGAATAATTTCCCTGGGCTGTATACCAGTGCTGCTGACCAGGATTGCTTGATGCGGCATCGGTGAAGGTGAACCAGGCGAGGAACATGAACTGGCTTGTTGGATCTATGTCGATCATTTGGCCCTGCCCGGAAATCTCGGGGTTAAACCAGGCGCCGGAATGGCCGCCGTTGATTCCTGGCTCCGAGTCTTCAAGCAAGGGTCCGTAAAACTCCTGGTAATGCGCTTCCGCCAGCACCCTCAAGCCATCTCTGTTGAGATGGGTGCGGTCATTCCCGAATGGCGGGTAAGGACTGGGCAGGTTCGGATCAGGCAAGGAAGGGTCACCGGGTGGAATTACTTCCGAAGGGTCATGGATTGTGTGGGCAATTCCATCGAAGCCGTAAGTCACCTGCATGAGTCCGTGTAAATTGACGAAGGTCAATGTTGGCTTGCGCTGTGCCAGTTTCGCTACACGATCTGCCCACTTCAAGTGAACTGTATTGTTTTCGGGTGGTGTCCCCTTGGTCGCCATCTCCTCCAGCGGCCGCATGAAGTCATAACTTTGCAGCAGTACCTTTGCGCCGGGGCGAATGGACGCGATGTGATCCACGATTTTCTCGGTGTCGAGCACGATGCTGTCGAGAATCTCAGATTCGGACAGCGTACCAGCCATTCCTGGACGCCACCGGACGTGGCAGGTGCTGCCGTCCAGGTCGCAATGGACGTCGTTGTACCCCACGCTCAGGGTAACGATGTTGGCTTCGGGGTGCAGATCCAGTTGCTGTGTGATGTAGGCCAGGCCCTCCGCCGAGCTGAGTCTGACAGCCAACCCCCAGAACTTGGTCGTGTGAACGTTCACATCCTCGTGTCCATGATTGTCCAGGACCCACTGTAATGCCGGCCCCATCGGTTTGGCCCAACTGTCACCGAAAATTACGATCTCGGCCGCGTGCACCGGTAACCCGGCAAACAGGGCAAGACAGCACAGCAGGGATTTCATCATGTTCCTGGTCAATCCTCTGAACTGTGTTCTCGAAATGGTCTGAATTGCGTTCATCTTTCGCCCAACCCTGGATTCACCCAAGCAACTATTACTCCACCTATACGGAATGGAAAGGGAAAATTTCGGCATGGTTATCAATTGACCCGCCTACATCCATGGCAATTCATCCGTGTCAATTTCCCACAGTTAAGAATGCCAGGTACTGGCTGGTTGGAATCCGGCGAATCCTCTTCGCCGTGTAGCCCCGGTTACGCGGTGGTTCTTTTTAACACATGACCGCTTTCAGCCTGGAGGCGGAACTTGTCTACCGTACGTCGCCTTCACCATCACCTACAACACCACACTCCTAGATGGCTTTGAGGGTGTTCCCGAAACTGGTTCATAATGATCTTCTGACAGCTTGCCAGCGGAGATAAAGGGCTTCGACCCCATACTCGAAGGAAAAATTAATGATGAGATACCCTCTAACAGTAATTGCTATGTGTTCCGTTGCGCTGTTTCAAATCGGTTGTGAAAGAAATCATGAGGCTCCGGAATCTATCCCTCTGGAACAAGACGCGATGGTAGAAGTTACGGATTCACAGCTTCGGTCTGTCCTTGTCAACGATTATGAGATCAATTACCTGGACATTGGAGAGGGCGAAGCTGTTGTTTTTGTCCACGGCGGTCTGGGCGACTACCGCACTTGGAAAGCACAAATAGATGCGTTTTCCAGAGATTATCGAATCATTGCAATCAGCCGGCGATATGCCTATCCAAACAAGCAGGAGGAAAATGACTCAAACGACTACAGCGTCACGCCCCACGCTGAAGACCTTGCTCAATTACTGAAAACGCTTGACCTTGGCCCGGTTCACCTTGTTGGACACTCCTATGGTGCTTTTACGTCCCTGCTCACGGCCCTGGAGCATCCTGAATTAATTAGAAGCCTTACGCTTGGTGAACCTCCCGTTATGTCATTGTTGGCTAATATCCCTGATGGAGGAGTGGCCGGTAGCGAATTTGCACAAAACGTCCTAGCCCCAACCGCGCAAGCGTTTTTAAGCGGTAATGACGAAAAAGCCGTACAACTATTCATTAGCGGAGTATTGGGTGACAGTGATTATTTTTCCAATGCTCCAGAGGAACAAAAAGAACTGATGATGAGTAATGCTTTTGGGCTGAGAGGAGTTATCTTGACTGAGAACCCCTTTCCACTGCTGAATTGTGAATCGGTGAGTAATCTGCAAACCCCGACGTTATTGATCAAGGGTGACAGGTCACCCAAGGTATTTGGCGAGATAGCAAACGTACTTGCCCAATGTATTGAAGATAGTGAACTTGCGATCTTGTCTGACGCTTCTCATGGATTGGAGTATGAGAACCCAGTGGAATTCAACAGAATCGTTATTGATTTCATAGGCAAAAACTAGAAACTAATTCATTCCAATAGCAGGTCTTTTTAAAAACAAGATCGCTGTTTTTCATGCGGCTCAAAATTATAGTTGTTCTTCTTCTGGCCGAGGCTGTGTGATAACTATTTGAATATTTTTGACAATGGGGAATCGTTCCATAGTTTGTATTTCTATCCAATGATATCCCACCTTAACTCACTATTAGTCCTGAAAATAAAGGAAACCAGCAGTAAATCACCACTCGGATATTTAAAATTTGCGTTTTCAAACAGCCTCGGCCGGTTGCAGTCGTATCAACATCCAGGATTTGGCCCTGACCTTGTTCTGCTTCCTGTCTGGAAGCGATCGTTAGCCTGGAAGTGATGCTAAGGGCGTGAAACGGAACTGAGGATCAAAAAAAGCCCCGCAGAGTGGCGGGGCTCGCGGTCTATTTGCGTTCGTCGCCCGTCTTCGACTCTCCGGCCGGCGGATCACCGCTGGGTTTATGGTCACCCAGCGCGGATTTCGCCGGGCAAACCTTAAATACGGGGCATTTCTTGCAGCCCACGGCGATAGCAACGGGGCATAGCGTCATGGAAACTCCTTGGACCGTTTGTCCGTTTATTTGATCACGCCCCCTCGGCGGGATGACGCTTCCCATCCTACGCCCGGTTCGCCCGTTTGGCACGCCATTTCTTGACCCGACCTGCCCCGATCCGTGCCAGGGGCATGCAGCGGTCCGGCCAGCAGGTTTCGCGTTTTTCACGCCAGTAAATCACGTCTTTCTTAGATTCACATCCAGGGTAGTTCTCTTATCTGGTCAATTGCAGAACAAGGCTGTCCAAGGTCGCTAATGGCAGCTAACGACCCCAATCGGTCATACCGGTATCGGATGCCCACCTGTCGATGTTTCATCTGGCCGCTCGCCAGAGTAATCCAACCCTCGGGCAAACCGGGGACGCGATACCTGGGGCGCGAATTTCAGGACCAGCCGGGGATGCGAGACAAAGTGTTCGAGTTCCAGTTACTCTGCTAATGTTTGAGTGACAGGATCTCCGGAGGCAGTGTTGACCGACATATTCATTTCCTACTCGCGCGGTGACCTTGAACGCGTTGCGCTACTGGTGGCAGCGCTGCAGTCCAGTGGTTATTCGGCGTGGACGGATAACGACCTTGCCGGCGGCGTCGAATATTCACGGGAAATCGAGTCCCGGATCAATGCAGCAAAAGCCGTGGTGGTGGTCTGGTCTGAAACTTCGATCGAGTCCACCTGGGTCGCGGACGAAGCGGAACTCGGCCGTGACGCCGGCAAACTGGTACCGCTGGTCATCGATGACGTGCAACCCAAGATCGGCTTCAGGCAGTTCCAGTCTATCGACTTTTGTAACTGGACCGGCGACATTCGGGAGCCCTGCTTCGCGACGCTGAGGCAAGCGCTCGACCGGCTCATCGAGCCGGCAACGTCCGCGGCGAAATCTGCCACACAGGATTCCTCCGCCGCAGCCGCCGGAAGAATATCTAGCAAGGGCTATGAACCGGTCAAACTCGACCTGGCCGCGCTCCAGTCCGCACGCCCGGCACTGACACCACTTGTCGGGCGCGAAGTGGAGCGGGATGCGATCAAGGCCTGTCTGGACAGCGCCAGGGCTGGCCAGGGCGGCGTTCTTTTCATAGGAGGCGAACCCGGCGTGGGCAAAACACGGCTGGCCGAAGAATGCCTGACCCTGGCCCAGGAACGCGATATGCTGACCCTCGTCGGACACGCCTATGAAGAGCGCGGCGAGCCCTTCATCGTCGCCGTCGAGATCATTGAAGCACTCATGCGCATATTGCCCGGCCCTGCGCTAAGGCAGGTTCTGGGTGACAGCGCCGCAGAGGTCGCACGCCTCGTTCCCGGGTTGAAGGGCCGGTTTCCCGATATCCCATCGCCCATCGAGCTCGCTCCGGAACAGCGGCAGCGCTACCTCTACAACGCGATGTTGGACTTCACCCGACGCCTGAGCAGCGCGGTGCCGTGCGTCATCTTGCTTGATGACCTGCACTGGGCGGATGACTCGAGCATAAGCCTGCTGGAGCACATCGCGACGAACATCAGCGATTTGCCCCTGCTTTATGTCGTCACCTATCGCGATGTCGCGGCCGACATGGGGCCACCGTTCCGACGCGCCCTCGCGCACCTCGGCCGCCTGCCGAACACGAGCAACATCGCACTCAAGCAACTGAAAATCGAAGACATCGGCACCCTACTGGCCCGGCTGGGGCGTCCTGACCCCCCCGACAACCTGGTTGCCATCATCTTCGAGGAGTCCGGCGGCAATGCCCTGTTTGTCCAGTCCGTATACCAGAGCCTTGCCGAGCAAGGCCTGTTGTTCGATGAAAACGGCGAGTGGCGAACGAACATTTCGCGAGCGGACCTGGTTGTCCCCAAGGACGTTCGCCTGATCATTGAGCAACGGGTCGATCGGCTCGAAGCCGAAACACGCAGACTTCTTGCCATGGCCGCCGTCCTCGGGCAACGCTTCGAGCCGGACGTGCTCGAGGAGGCGCTTGAGGTCGATGACGACCAAGTGCTCGATGGCATCGAAGAAGCGGAAGCTGCCAACCTGATCTTCCCTGCCTCCGACGGGATTGAAAGCCGCTACGAATTCAGCCACGCCCTGGTCCGCCAATCCCTGCTGGACATGACTACGCCTCTGCGCCGGGAGCGAATGCACCTCAAGGCTGCGATTGCGATGGAAGCGCTGTTTGGAGAAGAACCTGCGCGGGCCTCGGCACTGGCAAGGCACCTCATGTCCGCGGGAAGGCGTGCCGACGCAGAAAAAGTCACCCGCTACCTCATGATCGCCGGCGCCCATGCCAGCAATGCCCTGTCCTTCGACGAGGCAATCCTCCACTACGACGCGGCCTTGGCCCGAACACCCGAGTCGCATCGACGAGACCGTGCCCTGATCCTCGAGCGCCGTGGCTACGCGCACCGCGCCCTGGCCGACTGGCCGCAGTCGGAGCGGGATTGGCTCGAAGCCCTGGATCTGATGGAAGGAACCGACGAGCGGGAACGACTCTCCAAGATCGCCTGGGAGGCAGCCTACCAACTGGCGTGGCAAAATCGCTTGAGCGAAGGCTCTGAACTGCTGGAAAAGACACTCCTACGGGTTGGCGACGAGCCAAGCAGGGCCCGGGCGCGTCTGCTTGCGCTGCTCGGGCACTACCGGACCAACAGCGGCAAGCTGGAGGAAGGCGATGCGCTCCAACTAGAGGCCATAGAGATGGCCAAGTCCCAGCAAGATCTTCATCTCCTGGGCAGCGAAGTCATGTTTTCGCGGCTTTACCATTTCCAGCACACCTTTAACGTTCGCAAGTACCTGGATGCGGTCGACGAGACCATCGCGCTGCAAAAGGTTTATGGCACGCCATCCGACGTTTCCATGACCGTGGGCTGTGGCGTCGTGGCGCTCGTGTGTGCCGGCCAGTTCGACCGGGTCCGGTCGCTTCATGCCGAAGTGATGCCCCTCGCCACCACCTTCGGCGATGTTGGCACCGCAGCCCAGCTGGAATTGTTCGACGGTATCGTCGATACGGCAAAGGGAGATTTTTCCCGTTCACGTGATCGGCAAAAAAAAGTCGTGGACATGTTTCACGAGTCGGGGATGCCCTGGACCTCCGCCGTCATCGCAACAAGGGCCAGTCCCGCGATCCTCACCGGCGACTGGGAGACGGCCGAAGCGGAACTCCTGCAAGCCATCGACGAGGCCGTCGATTGCCCCACCTTCGAAGGACTGGAAACCTGTCAGCTCCTCTACCTGCGCACGATGATGGGCGACCCGCGGGCAAACGCACTGCTCGATCGGCACGAGGCAATCCTGCCTGTCCGGGGGCGACTCAACAGCGTCGGGTCGCACCACATGGAGCTGCTGTGGGTGGAGAGTGCCGCCCTGCTCGGCCACGACGAACGCGCAGCGCGGCGGTACGATTCAGTTGTCGACCTGCTCAAGCGTGACACCGTAACCTGCTACTACCCGATGCTGATAGAGCGCATCGCGGGTATCGCGGCCATGGCCGGCAGGCGCTACAAAATCGCACAGGCGCACTTCGAGGCCTCCCTGGCGCAAGCCAGTACATTGAGTTTCGTCAACGAACTGGGTGATACGCGGCGCTGGCACGCCATGATGTTGCTCCGCCGGCAAGCACCGGGCGACCATGAGACAGCGCATACGTTGCTGCGCGAGGCGATCGCGGTGTACCAGCGGCACGGAATGGCGAAGCACGAAAAGATGGCGCAACAGCTGTTGGATGGCTCCCAGTGAACCAAAAGCCAGAACCGCTTCGCTGAAAATCCCGGACGCTGTTCGCGCCAGTCGTGGGCACCTTCGCTATGCTGCGATGTTCAGTTTCGCTCCGAGCGTATTGGGTCAACGCTGCTCGTTGGAATAGCGGCCGTGGGCGCTCTATCCATATCCTCATAAGTGCCGACGCTTTTGTAGCTTGCCCACCATGGTTGTCAGTCTTGCTTCTTCGTTTGTTACGACATAACGGAAATTACCTGCCGACCAATTTCAATGGCCGACATTTCTCTTCACGACCC
>JARFQZ010000098.1 GCA_029287515.1 Lysobacterales bacterium | reverse complement strand
CCCTGGTGATCGAAGATTTTCGGCAAAAGCTGCACAACTCGGGATACGAAGCATCCGAGCAGGTTTACCAGGCCGGGCAGTATGCCATCAGGGGATCGGTTGTCGACCTGTTTCCGGCGGGCAGCCCGGTTCCTTACCGGCTCGATCTGTTCGACGAAGAAATCGATACCATCCGCAAATTTGACCCGGAATCGCAGCGTTCAACCGGAAAAGTGAGTCGCATCGACCTGCTGCCGGCGCGTGAGTATCCCTGTGACGAGACAGCGCTCCAGGACTTCAGGCGAGCGTTCCGTTTGCGGTTCGATGTGGACACGAGAAACGTCACGCTCTACCAGGACCTCCGGTCAGGAGTCCACCCACAGGGCCTGGAGCAATACCTGCCGCTTTTCTACGATGAAACTTCCTGCCTGTTTGATTATCTCGGCAGCCCGCCACGCATGATGCTCCAGCCCGGTTACCTCGAAGCTGCTGAAACACACATGGTCAGGACCAGCGAGCGTTGGGAGCAGAGGCGGCATGACGTGGAAAGGCCGGTCCTCGATCCTTGGGAGCTTTACTTCACCCGGGAACAACTGGAACAGCAGATCGATCCTTTCGATGCCACTCATTTACCGGATCCTGAAAGCGAACCGCGGGGTACCCCGTCGTTTACGAGCCGGCCTGCGCCCGACCTGCACATCCACGAACGCGGCAAGGAAGCCGCTGCGGACCTGGAAGACTTCAAGGAACGGTTTGAAGGCAGAATACTGTTTGCCGCAGACACGCCGGGAAGACGTGAAATGCTGCGAACAACGCTGACGAGCTTTGGTATAACCCCGGAACCTTTCGACAGTTTTGCGGCATTTTACGCTGGCGGGGCGCGACTGGGACTGGCTGTTCTGCCGGTGGAGGAGGGATTCCTGGTTCCGGGTGAACTGGCCCTGATCACCGAATCCCAGCTCTTTGGCGGAAGAACCAGGCCTCGCGTACAGCGCTCCGTATCCGAGCGCGATCCCGAAGCGATCATCCGCAACCTGACCGACCTCTCCGAGGGCGCGCCCGTGGTTCATGAAGACCATGGGGTCGGCCGATACATGGGCCTGGAAGTACTCGAGATCGACGGGCGGCAGGCTGAATTCCTGATGCTGTCCTATGCCGGGGGAGACAAGCTGTATGTCCCGGTTTCGTCGCTTCACCTGGTCAGTCGTTACACCGGGAGTGACCCCGAGACCGCCCCGCTCCACCGGCTCGGCAGCAAGCAATGGGAAAAGGCCAGGCGCAAGGCGGCAACCCGGGTTCGAGACATCGCCGCCGAGCTGTTGGACCTGTATGCACGGCGACAGGCCCGCCAGGGCTTTTCCTTTGCGCTGGACCAAAAACTCTACGCTGAATTTGCGTCGGGATTCCCGTTCGAGGAGACACCCGATCAGCAGGATGCGATAGACGCGGTCATCAACGACCTGGAATCGAAGCAGCCCATGGACCGGGTAGTCTGCGGCGATGTGGGATTCGGAAAAACCGAGGTCGCGCTTCGGGCCGCGTTCGTTGCAGTGCAGGCAGGAAGGCAGGTCGCGCTGCTTGTTCCCACCACCCTTTTGGCGCAACAGCACTTTTCCACTTTCAGCGACCGGCTTGCGGACTGGCCGGTCAGGGTTGAGCTTCTCTCGCGTTTCCGTACCGGCAGCCAATCTCGCGAAGTGCTCGAGCGACTCAGGGAAGGGGGAGTTGACATCGTTATCGGCACCCACCGATTGATTCAGAAAGATATCCGGTTCAAAGAGCTCGGACTGGTGATTATCGACGAGGAACAACGTTTTGGCGTTCAGCAGAAAGAGCGGCTGAAGCAGCTCCGGGCCGAGGTGGACCTGCTCACGCTGACCGCAACACCTATTCCACGCACACTGAACATGGCCATGAGCGGCATTCGCGACCTGTCGATTATTGCAACGCCTCCAGCCCGGCGAATGGCTGTGAAAACACTGATTTCCGAGTGGGACCGATCCCTGCTCCGGGAGGCATTGCTCCGCGAACTGCAGCGCGGCGGCCAGGTATTTTTTCTGCACAATGAAGTCAAAACCATCGACAGAATCGCCAGGGAAGTCCAGGAACTGGCGCCTCAGGCCCGGCTGGCCGTTGCCCATGGGCAGATGGCTGAGAGGGATCTTGAAAAAGTCATGCTGGATTTCTACCGGCAGAGGTTCAATATCCTTGTCTGCACTACCATCATTGAAAGCGGTATCGATGTGCCGACGGCCAATACGATCATCATCAACCGGGCAGACAGGTTCGGGCTGGCACAACTCCACCAGTTGCGCGGGCGCGTTGGCCGCTCTCACCACCGGGCCTATGCCTACCTGATTGTGCCGGAACGTCGCAGCATGACTCCGGATGCGCGGAAAAGACTGGAAGCGATTGCCTCCCTGGAAGAGCTCGGCGCCGGCTTCACGCTATCCACTCACGACCTGGAAATCCGCGGTGCCGGTGAGCTGCTGGGCGCTGAGCAGAGCGGTCAGATCAACCAGGTCGGTTTCAGCCTCTACAGCGATATGCTGGCGCGCGCGGTTGATGCCTTGCGCAAAGGGGAAGAACCCGACCTTGAAGACCCGGTGCACCGGGGTATTGAAATTGAACTGCACGTCCCGGCCCTGATTCCGGAAAGCTACATCGCTGATGTTCAAACGCGCCTGACGTTGTACAAGAGGATTGCCAGCGCCAGGAATCCGTCAGCCCTTCGCGAACTGCAGGTGGAAATGATAGACCGGTTCGGCCTGCTCCCGGACGCGATCAAGGCATTGTTCGAAATCGCTGAACTCAGGTTGGTGGCTGAGCGGCTTGGTATCATAAAACTCGACTTTGGCCCCCATGGCGGTAGAGTAGAATTTTCGGAACAGTCCACGGCCGACCCCGCTGCGCTGATCCGATTGATCCAGGAACGAAGCCTGGACTTCCAGATGCGCGGTCCGGAAAAGCTGCGCATCACGATGCAGGAAGAAGACCCCGCGGCAAGGTTTCGTGAAGCCCGGTCACTTTTGGAAAGACTTGAAAACTAATAGGTAAATTAATCAATGTGTTATATACATAAATTAATCTATATTCTCTTTTTAAGTCTTTTTGCGTGCTCACTTTGGGCACAGGACACCCGCTACCGGGTCGAAGTGCTTGTGCTGACCCACCTGAGAAGCGTCGAACCTGCGACCGAAGCGGATGAAATCAGGGATTATTCGTCCTCCCTTGATTTTCTGACGCCGGTTGAGGAGACGGAAGAAGGAGAAAGCGGAGAAGAAGCAACCGGTCCGACAGATGAGACAGCCGGCGCTGAACAGGAAGGTACAGCGGGCGAACCATCCGCCGCCGCAGAGGCCGAGCCGGATCCGAACGAAGTCGTCCACCACGAAGAAATGAGTGATGTCATGCAAGAGGCGTGGCGCAGACTCCGGTTGAGCGCGCCTTTTCGACCACAACAGTACCTGTCATGGGAGCAAGGCAACCAGGAACCTTTTCCTGCGCTGAGGATTCACGACCTCGAAGTGGTACTGGTCAAAGACCCCGAATCACGGCGGCGGCTCAAAATGATCGAGGCGGACCTGCTGGAAGACGAGTCCGAGCAAAGGGAAAAAGAAACCTTGTTCGTCACGTCCGGCAGTACCACCCAGGAACCGACTACCGGCCTGGTCGTTTTGCCGCAAGCTGCGGAAATTCCCGAGGAACCTGAACTACCGGAAGCGGTGCCTTATTACCGGCTGGACGGGACAGTGAAGCTGAGGCGAAGCCGCTTTCTGCACCTCGACCTGGACCTGCAGATGCGCGAAGGAATCTGGGAACCCGAACCATTGGAAATCGTTGCCCGGGACCCGGTTATTTTTGAGCGGGCGGGCCCCACATTGTTCCGGGTGCATGAATTGCAACAGAGCAGGCAGGTTAAAACGGAGCGGTTGGAGTATTTCGACGGACCGGTACTGAGTCTGCTTGCTTTCATCACCGCAATCAAAGTCGAAAGCGGGGACGACCCCTAATTAAATCCACGCCACTTCCGGGTGGAAGCCGAACAAAAAACGGACTAGTCTAGACTTGCATCCAAATCCGAAGGGAGATCCACCGTGAATTTTGAGAAAGTCGTATTTGGTTTCTTCATTGTCCTCGCCCTGACATTGAATTTCGGATTTTTCGTCGGTGACATCGACAACCCGGAACACCATCACGCCCTGGAACTGGGTGCGGCACTGGCTGTCAGCCTGATCGCGACAGTGATGAAATTCGGCGACCGCTCCCAGATCGGTTCCGTGTTGCTGGCCACCAGCCTGGTCGCGGATCTGCAATTGCTGGCAGCGGCTTTTGTATGGGCATATGCTGCATATGCCACTGACGCCGGGCTGACCAGCGATTATCTCGCCAGCATCGTTTCCCTGTCCGGAGGCGCTTTGCTCGCCAACCTGGTTTCCGTGGTGTTACTGGTGGCTGAAACCATAACCATTCGCCGTTAATGAACGACATCGTCTGGTTAACCATGCGGCGGATGCGAACGCCGCTGATCCTGATGATCCTGGTCTATTCCCTGTCGGTTTTCGGCATGGTGTTGATCCCGGGCCAGGACGCCCAGGGCAACCCGGTCGACGTCGGTTACCTGGATGCGGCCTACTTCATCGCTATCCTTGCCACAACCATCGGTTTCGGCGAAGTCCCGGTGGCGTTTACGCATGCCCAGAGGCTCTACGTATTCATCATCCTGTTTCCGAACGTGATCGCCTGGCTGTATTCCGTCGGCACGATCATCAGCCTGTTCGTGGACAAGCAATTCAGAGCCGATATGGCCCGCAGCCGGTTTGCGCGGCAAGTCAGGCGGGGCAAGGAGGATTTTTACCTGGTCTGCGGTTTTGGCCATACCGGGCGGATGATCGTCAGCGGCCTGCTCAAGCGCGGTATCAGCGCCGCCATACTGGAACGCGAAGAAAGCATCATCCACAGCATGTCACTGATCGATGAATTCGCCCACCTGCCCGCACTGTCCGCGGACGTCACCGACCGGCGCCTGCTGGACATGGCGGGGCTGGGCGATGACATCAAGAATTGTGCCGGCGTGATTGCAATTACCAACGATGACCACGCCAACCTGACCATTGCGATCACCAGCAAATTACTGCGCCCGGATTTGCCTGTACTGGCCCGCAGCGAGACCCGCAGGGTGGTCGCAAACATGGCGTCCTTCGGCACGGACGTGACGGTCGATCCTTACACGATCTTCGCAGAGCGCTTTTATCTGGCGCTCCGCTCTCCCACCAAGTACCTGGTGCAGGACTGGCTGATCAGCGTGCCGGGCACAAAACTTCTCGAGGAATTATCTCCTCCCGACGGTCGCTGGATTCTCGCCGGCATAGGCCGGTTCGGCTCGCGCATGGCAATCAAACTGGATGAGGCAGAAGTGCCCTACACAGTCATCGACGTGCACCCGGACCGGGTAGACATGCGCCCCGGTTCGGTGCTTGGGCGCGGCACCGAGGCCAAAACCCTGATACAGGCCGGTGTAAAAGACGCCGTTGGCATCATCGCGGGAACCGGTGATGACGTGGACAACCTGTCCATCGTCATGACGGCGCTCGAGCTGAATCCCGACCTGTTCGTGGTCGCGCGCCAGGAGAACCCACAAAACGACGAACTTTTCGACGCATCGGGAGCACACCTGGTTGCCAGGCGCAGCCAGATTGTTGCCCGCAGAATCCTTTTCATGGCGACGACTCCCCTGCTGTCCGTGTTCATCGACCACCTGATCCACCACCAGGACGATACCTTCGCCGGCAAGGTTGAAAGGCGACTGAAGCACGCTCTGAAAGGGCGCTCCCCCAGTCTCTGGACAGTGAACCTGATTGGCGCCTGGTCTGAAAGCCTGCGAGCCGCCGAGCGTGAAAACGTACCCATTCTGCTCGGCCACGTCACCCAGAACTCACGAACGCCAACTGCCGAAGACCTGCCCTGTGTCTGCCTGCTGATAGAACGTGGGGCATCACGAATTTTCCTTCCTTCACCGGATTTTGAATTGAAGGAATGTGACTCCCTGTTGTTCGCCGGTCGCGAAGGCGCCCGCCGCGAGATGCTGTTCGGACTGAGGGAACCCACTGCGCTGGTCAGCCTGGCTTCGGGGCGCTTTCAACCCCGTGGCACCATCATGCGAAGACTGGCCCGCAAGCGGGCAAACTGACGAACGGTTATTCGATCCGGAACCGGTCTGCGTCCTGCTGGAAAGGGAATTGGCCGCGTGTTTCCGCCACAGCCGACAGGTCCAAAGGCACCAGCCGGCATGCCTCTTCATCACCCAGTTCAACGACCCTTGCGCCCATCGGGTCGTGCACCACGCTGCGCCCCGGGTAGTGGATACCGTTACCGTCGTCACCGACCCGGTTGACACCGATCACCCATGACTGGTTTTCAATCGCCCTGGCTTCCAGCAGGACCGACCAGTGGTGCACGCGTTTTGCAGGCCAGTTGGCCACCAGCAACATCAAGTCGTAATCGTCACGGTTTCTGCACCAGGCGGGAAACCGCAGGTCATAACAAACCTGCAGGTTGATTCGCCAGCCCCGGTATTCGACGATCACGCGCTCGTCGCCTGCCGTATAGCGCCGGTTTTCGCCGGCGAATGCGAACAGGTGGCGCTTGTCGTAAGTCGTGATCTCACCTTCGGGCGTGACAAAGAACATGCGGTTGAAACGCTGGCCGTTTTCCACGATGACCGCACTTCCAGTGATCGCACACTGGTGAACGTCTGCCATCTCGCACATCCATGCAACGGTGGGCCCGCCCATGCCCTCGTCAGTGCGTTGACTGTCGCCCATGAAGCCCGTGGTGAACGTCTCGGGAAACACGGCCAGGTCAAAATCACCTTCTGCGCCGGCGAGCAGCGACTGCAGATGATTACGGTTCTTCGACGGGTCTTTCCAGCCCAGTTGGGCCTGCACCAGTAGTGTGTTCAATTGACTCATGGCGCACATTCTATGGCTCTAGGCGACAAACAGGTAGTCCTCGCCTTCAATTCTTGCATGTCGATCCATGAATTCACGGATCTCGGGGCGGACCCCGGCCGTGCCGACCGCAACCAGGATGAATGAATCAACCAGTGCTGAAAGTTTATCCAGGGGCCAGATCGGGAGGCCCCGCTTCTGTCCGCCAATGCGCCTCGGGTGGATATCCAGGAAGCCCTTGATTGCAGTGCCCTCACCCTGCAACAGGTCGTGCATCAGGCGCCCTCCCGGTCCTGCACCCCAGATAACGACCGGTTCACCCGCCGGCAGACGGCTGTTCGCCAGGTAGTGCGCCTTGGCAGCCTGGAAATTACCCTGGGAGTAGCGGTCTTCAGTTCGTGTCAGGCGGCCGGGATGTTCCCGCCAGCGCAACAGGCATCCGGGGGGCTTGCCCATCTTTATTCCCCGGGCGTCGGCACGCAGGTAAAGATCATAATCCTCGGGCCATTCGGGATCGTGGAACCCTCCCAGACTGCGCAATGCAGTTGAGCGAAACATGGCGGTCGGGTTGGGGATCGGACTTTCAATGAACATTTCCCGCCTGATCGCCTGCGGTGTGCGCAAATTATTCAGCCATGCCTGGTAACGCTCATTTCCCCCGGCAATTTTTTGCTCGCTGAAAATCTCGACGCAGGCGCCGCAAATATCGATGTCTTCGTGTAACCGCAGGAAGCTCACCTGCTGTTCGAGCCGATCGCGCGAGGCGATATCGTCGGCGTCCATGCGGGCGATAAACTGCCCCCGGGCACGAGCCAGACCTGCATTGAAGGCCGAGCTGACGCCTGCTCCTTCATGGCTCAGAACCACCAACCGGTCATCGTTCCGGTGAAGCCGGTCAATGGCGCCGTCACTGCTGTGGTCATCGACCAGCAGCAACTCAAACTCCTGCAAAGACTGATCGAGGATGCTCTGCACCGCGCCGGCCAGGAAGGCCCCGCCGTTACGCACCGGCATGACGACCGAGACCTGGGGCTTCAAGGCGCTGTCTTCAGCTTTCGGGCCTCATGTAGGGGAACAATAAAACGTCACGGATCGAACCGGAATCGGTATAGATCATGACCAGGCGGTCGATGCCGATGCCCTCCCCCGCGGTCGGCGGCATGCCATACTCCAGGGCCCGGATATAGTCCGCATCGTAGTGCATGGCCTCAAGGTCACCCGCATCTTTGTTTTCCACCTGTGCAAGGAACCGCTCTGCCTGGTCCTCCGGGTCGTTGAGTTCGGAAAACCCGTTCGCTATTTCCCGCCCGCAGATGAACAACTCGAAGCGGTCCGTAACCTCCGGGCTTTCATCATTGCGCCGGGAAAGCGGTGAAACCTCGGTCGGATACTGGGTGATAAAAATGGGTTGCTGCAGATGCTCTTCCACTGTGGCTTCGAACAACTCAGTCAACAGCTTGCCGGGGCCCCAGTTGTTCTCCGTATGGATCTCGCGGGATTGACAGGCGGAACGCAGGATTTCCTCGTCCCAGAGGTCGGCATCGGCAAGGTCCGGATTGTAGCGACGCACGGCCTGTTCCACGCTCAGGCGCTCGTAGGGGCCGCCAAAATCGATTTCGGCACCCTGGTACGTTACCTTGCTACCGCCGGTAAGCGATTGCGTCAGCCCCCGCAGCATGTCCTCGGTCAGGTCCATCAGGTCCGTGTAATTGGCATAGGCCCAGTAGAACTCAAGCATGGTGAATTCCGGGTTGTGGCGGGTCGACACACCTTCATTCCGGAAATTCCGGTTGATCTCGTAGACACGGCCCAGCCCGCCCACGATCAGCCGTTTAAGGTAAAGCTCGGGCGCTACCCGCAGGTACATCCGCAGGTCCAGCGCGTTGTGGTGCGTCACGAAAGGCCGGGCGGTCGCCCCACCGGGAATCGGGTGCATCATCGGGGTTTCCACCTCGAGGAAATCCCTCTCCGGCGCCTCCATGAATGAGCGGATATAGGTGATGATCTTCGATCGCGCCCTGAACACCGCGCGGGACTCTTCGTTCATGATCAGGTCCACGTAACGTTGACGGTAGCGGACCTCTGTGTCGGTCAGCCCGTGAAACTTTTCAGGCAAGGGGCGCAGGGATTTCGCCAGCAAGCGCAATTGGTATACCCGCACCGACAGTTCGCCTTTCTGGGTGCGCATGATCCGCCCCCTGGCGCCAACGATGTCTCCGATGTCCCAGTGTTTGAATTGCTGGAACAGGCCTTCTTCCAGGTTGTCGCGCTGAATCATCAGCTGGATATCACCGGCCCGGTCCTGCAGTTTCACGAACGCGATTTTTCCCATCACCCGCTTGGCCATCATCCGGCCCGCCAGGGAAAACTCCTCTTCAACACCGGCCAACTCTTCCTGGTCGCAGTCGTCAAACCGGGCGTGCAACTCGCCGCTGGTCGTGTCTTTCCTGAAATCGTTCGGATAGGCCTGCCCCTGTTCCCGCAATACATCCAGCTTGCCCCGGCGTTCGGAGATCAGGCGATTCTCTTCAACTTCATTTTCCTGCGTGGTTTTCTGGTCATTCATGCTCTTGATTCTCTTTACAGGCCCTGCTTCAGTGATGCTTCGACAAAGGGATCCAGGTCGCCGTCCAGTACACCCTGCGTGTTCCCTACTTCAACACCGGTGCGCAAATCCTTGATCCGGGATGCGTCCAGGACATAGGAGCGAATCTGGCTGCCCCAGCCGATGTCCGACTTGGAGTCCTCCAACTTCTGGTGCTCCTCCGTGCGCTTCTGCATTTCATGCTCGTACAACCGCGCCCGCAGTTGCTTCATCGCGTGATCCCGGTTTTTATGCTGCGACCGGTCATTCTGGCATTGAACCACGATGCCGGTTGGGACATGCGTCATCCTGACCGCGGAATCGGTCGTGTTGACGTGCTGCCCGCCCGCACCCGAGGCGCGGTAAACATCCACCCGGATGTCCGCGGGATTGATGTCAATTTCGATGTTGTCATCCACTTCCGGCGAGACAAAATCCGCCGCAAACGAGGTATGACGGCGGTTGCCCGAGTCGAACGGCGACTTCCGGACCAGGCGGTGAACCCCGGTCTCGGTTCTGCACCAGCCATAGGCATAATCACCCGTGATGTGAATGGTCGCGCTCTTGATTCCGGCCACATCGCCGGAGGACACCTCCACCAGGTCATATTTCCAGCCCCGGCGCTCTGCCCAGCGCAGGTACATGCGCAGCAGCATTTCCGCCCAGTCCTGGGCCTCCGTGCCACCGGAACCGGACTGGATGTCCAGGAAACAGGGGCTGGCGTC